>JAKCEC010000023.1 GCA_021841725.1 Actinomycetes bacterium
CCGCGGCGTGGTGCCCGGCGTGTTCATCCGCGCTCCGCGCATCGTGGACTGGGGCGAGGGGGTGAGCGTCATCGCCACGCACGATCACGGCGACGGCGCACACCCGGTCCTCGTGCGCCAAGGCGCTGCCTGGGGTTGTTCCTTTCATCCCGAACTCACCAGTGACCTCGTGGTCCACGGACTGTTCCTCGACGCGTTACAAGAAGCGTTACGATAAATACGCCCAAGTAGGGGCAGGAGGAACGATGTCCGGCCATTCGAAGTGGGCAACCACGAAGCACCGCAAGGGTGCCAAAGACAGCGCGCGCGCCAAGGTGTTCGCCAAACTCATTCGTCAGGTGGAGGTGGCGGCCCGCGAGGGCGGCGGTGACCCCAACGCGAACGCGAGCCTGCGCACGATGTTTCAAAAGGCCCGCGAGGCGTCGGTGCCGATCGACACCATTGAGCGCGCGATCAAGCGTGGCACGGGCGAGCTCGACGGCGTCCGCTACGAGGCCATCTCCTACGAGGGGTACGCCCCGGGGGGCGTGGCCATCATCATCGAGACCCTGACCGACAACCGCAACCGCACGAGCGCCGAGATCAAACACCTGCTCTCCAAGAACGGCGGAACCATCGCCGAACCGGGGGCGGTGTCCTGGCAGTTCGACCGCAAGGGCCTGGTCGAGGTGAAGGGCCCCCTCGACGAGGACCAGTTGCTGGAGTGGGTACTCGAAGCCGGGGGCGAGAACTTCAGTGCCCAGGGCGACAACTTCGTCGTCACCACCGAACCCCACGAGGTGGGCATGGTGCGTGACGCCCTCGAGAAGTTCGGACTGAGCGTCGTCAGTGCCGACCTGACCCTGGTGCCCCAGAATCTGATCCCCGTCGAGGACGAGGGTGAGGCCAAGAAAGTCCTACGCCTCATGGACGCGATCGACGACCACGACGACGTGCAGAACGTCTACGCCAACTTCGACATCTCCGACGAGATCCTGGCCAACTTCGAGGAGTAATCCTCGTCGCCGCGGTTACGGCGCGTTACAATCGAACACATGTTCGTACTCGGTATCGACCCCGGATTGACGCGGTGTGGCTTCGGACTGATCGAGGGGTCTTTTCAAGGTACCGAATCCTTTCGGGCGGTGAGTGCCGGAGTCCTGGAGACGGACGCGCACCTCGCGGTCGAGATGCGCCTGTCCCAGTTGCACCGTGACTTGACGGCCCTGATGGAGGAGACGCGTCCGGACGCGGTGGTCGTGGAGCGAGTCTTCTTCCAGCGCAACGCCCGCACGGCGATACCGGTGGCGCAAGCCAGCGGCATCGCGATCGGGGTAGCGGGGGCGCGGGGGGCGCGGCTGCGTCAATTCACGGCCCAGCAGGTCAAGATGGCCGTCACCGGCTACGGTGCGGCCTCCAAGGCGCAAGTGCAATCGATGGTGGCGCAGCTCTGCGGGTTGCGCCAGATCCCCGAACCGGCGGACGCGGCGGACGCGCTCGGCCTCGCGATCACGTACTTCGTGACCGAACGCGTCGAACAACGACTGGTGGCGACGCCATGATCGGCTGGCTCCGGGGTCGGGTGATGCTCTCGCCCCCCGACGGACCCGCACTGATCGACGTCAACGGGGTGGGCTACGAGGTCCAGCTCGCCACCGCCAGTGACCTCGCGCTCGGGGACGAGGTCGAACTCTTCATCCACACCCAGGTCCGCGCCGACGCCATCGTCCTCTTCGGGTTCGTCTCACCAGCGGACCGCGAACTCTTCACCACGTTGTTGGTGACACCCCACGTGGGCCCCGCGACGGCCCTGGCGGCCCTGCGCACCATGTCGACGCCGCAATTGCGCGACGCCATCGAGAGCGGCGACGTCAAGCGCATCTCGCAGATCCCCGGGGTCGGCACCAAGACGGCCAGTCGCATCGTGCTCGAACTCAAGGGCAAGCTCGTCGACGCGCCCGCGCCCGACGTGGCGAGCGCGCGCGGGCGCCCGAGCGACGTCGAAGAGGCGCTGCGTTCCCTGGGCTACGCGGTCACGGAGATCCGCGAGGCACTCGACGGCGTCGAACTTCCCGACGGTGATTCGGCGGCGCTGCGAACGGCGCTGCAATTGCTGGGTCGACGATGACCCGACGTGACGCCGACGTGACGTCCCTGATCAGTGCCACTGACCACGTCGTGACGCCCTTCGCCGGCGAAGGGGATCGCTCCGCCGACGTCACCCTGCGGCCGTCCTCCCTGGGGGAGTTCGTGGGTCAGCGGGAGTTGGTGGGACACCTCGCCATCGTGCTGGGGTCTGCGCGCACGCGAGGACAGAGTTCGGACCACCTCCTCTTCGCGGGGCCGCCGGGCCTGGGCAAGACGTCCCTCGCGAGCATCGTCGCCCACGAGATGGGGGCGAACCTGCGCGTCACCTCGGGACCGGTGCTGGCGCGACCGGGAGACCTGGTGGCCCTGCTGACGGACCTGCACGACGGCGAGGTCCTCTTCATCGACGAGATCCACCGCCTCCCGCGCACGGTGGAGGAGGTCCTGTACCCCGCGATGGAGGACCGGCGTCTGGACGTCATGATCGGCCGGGGTCCCTCGGCGCGTTCGATCCGACTCGACTTGCCCACGTTCACGTTGGTGGGTGCCACCACCCGTACGGGACTGGTCGCCGCCCCCCTGCGCGACCGATTCGGCTTCGTGGGTCAACTCGATCTCTACGAACGCGACGAGCTTCGCCTCATCGTGGCGCGATCGGCGGGCCTGCTCGGGGTCCGCCTCCTCGACGATGCCGCGGGAGTGATCGCGCGGCGTTCACGGGGCACCCCGCGCATCGCGAACCGTCTCTTGCGGCGAGTGCGCGACGTCGCCTCGGTGCGCGCGGCGGCCACCGTCGACGAGGAACTCGCGGCCGACGCCTTGACTCTGTTCGGGGTCGACGACTACGGCCTCGACAAGATTGACCGACGGATCCTCGGCCTGCTGTGTCAACAATTCGCCCAGTCGCCGGTGGGCCTCACCACGCTCGCGCACGCCAGCGGCGAGGAACCGACGACGATCGAGGACGCCTACGAACCGTACCTGTTGCGCGAGGGTTTCCTGATCCGCACCCCCCGCGGTCGCGTGGCCACCGAAAAGGCCTACGCGCACCTGCGCGTCGCGCGACCCGGCGGGGGATTGATCTAGCGCGGGTCCGTCGAGCGACTAGGGTTTCTTTGGTCTATTGACGGAGGATATTTCCATGTTGTTCGCTGCATCCAAGAGCTCGGGCAGTCCGCTCATCATCATCATCTACGTGATTGTCTTCGGTGGTCTCTACTTCTTCTACCTCCGTCCGCGTAGTCGCAAGCAGAAGGCGGCGCGCCAGCAGGGCCGTCAGGTGGAGATCGGCGAGCAGGCGCGCACCATCGGCGGGATGATCGGAACGGTCGTTCGCCGCGACGAGAACTCCGTGACCCTGCGCACCGAGAGCGGCGTGGAGATCGAGTTCATCCCATCGGCCATCGCGGGAAAGCACGTCGTCGCGTCCAGCGAGCCCGCGGGTGAGCCGGAGCACGACGAGCACACGACCGAGGGTGATGACAAGTAATGGCGGCGCCGGCAGTATCGCGTAAGTCACTGATCGTCAGTCTCATCTTGACATTGGTGATTGGATTCGGTTCACTCGTGACCACCCTGTCGCTCGGCTGGGGACCCAAACTGGGCTTGGACCTGGCGGGCGGCCTCTCGGTCGTCTACAAACCCACGACGCCCGCCACGCAGGCACAATTGAACGAAGTCGTGACCATCCTCAACAGTCGCATCAACGGATTGGGCGTCTCGGGCGCTCAGGTGAACGTCCAGGGCAAGAACGTCGTGGTGAGCGCCCCGGGCGTGAAGGACGCCCAGAACATCCTGCACGAGATCGGCCAGACCGCGCAGTTGTTCTTCCGTACCGTCCTGTGCCAGGTGGCGCCGGCCGCCAAGACCGCCCGACCCATCGGCAACCACACGATGCCCTCGTGCGGACCGGCCTACGCGCTGACCGCCGCCAATCTCGCCGTGACGCCGAACAACTCGGTCAACGGGTACAGCTACAACTCGACCATCGGAGTCGATCCGTCGTTCGCGAACATCGCCACCACCAGCCCGGCCGACGACGTGGCCTCCAAGCCGGTCATTCTGCCCCAGTTGGGCGCGCCCCGCACCGACCGCTGGCTCCTCAGTCCCGCGGAGTTGACCGGCCAGGCCATCGGCAAGGCCTTCGCGACCCAGGACACCATTGGTCAATGGGTCGTGAGCTATACGCTGACCGGCGCGGGAAGTCCGGCGTGGGACGCCGTCGCCAAGGCCAACTTCCACCAGGAGGTCGCCATCGAACTCGACGGCGTCATCCAATCGGCGCCCTTGATCTTGCCGGCGTCGACCACCTTCACCAGTTTCGGGGGACAGGGTCAGATCTCGGGGAACTTCACCCAGGCGTCGGCCCAGAACCTCGCCATCGCCATGGAGTTCGGCGCACTCCCGGTTCGCCTGCAGCCCCTCACCACCCAGACGGTATCGCCGACCCTGGGCCACAGCGCGCTGGTCGCGGGACTGGGCGCCGGTCTGGCGGGCCTCGCGCTCGTGTTGATCTACGTCATCTTGTACTACCGCGCCCTCGGACTGGTCATCCTGCTCGGACTGGGCGTGACCGCCGCCCTACTGTGGGCCATCATCTCGGCCCTCGGTCATACGGCCTTCGCCCCCACGTTCTCGCTGGCCGGGGTCACCGGCCTGATTGTGTCCATTGGTATCACCGTCGACAGTTACATCGTGTACTTCGAACGATTAAAGGACGAGGCGCGCTCCGGGCGCACGGTGCGCACGTCGGTCGACCGTGGCTTCAAGTCGGCCTGGCGCACCGTCTTGGCCGCCGACACGGTGAGCCTCCTCGCGGCCGTCTTGTTGTACCTCATCGCCGTCGGCGACGTACGAGGGTTCGCCTTCTTCCTCGGACTCTCGACGCTGATGGACATCTTGATCACGTGGTACTTCACCCGTCCCCTGGTGATCCTGCTGGGCCGACGCGATAACCAGGGCACGTCAAAGTTGTCGATGGCCGCGGGGATGAACGCCGGAGGAAACCATGAGTGACGTGAAATTGAACGACGCGCCCGGGACGCTGGCGACGCCCGGACGCTTCGGCCGGCTCTACCAGGGCCTCACCACCATCGACTTCGTGGGGCGCAAGAGGATCTGGTTCATCGCCTCGCTCGTCGTGATCTTGGTGGGACTGGGCTCCCTCAGCGTGCGCGGCTTCAACCTGGGCATCGACTTTAAGGGGGGGAGTTCCTGGGAAGTCCTCGCGCCGCACTCGTCGGTCTCCTCCATGACGGCCGCCGTGACCAAGGCGGGCCTGTCCAATCCCACCGTCGAGAAGTTGGGCTCCCAGACCTACCAGGTGACCGCGGACCTTAACAACGACTCCACCGCGGTCCAGGCGCAGATCACCGGCGCGGTCACCACCGCGATGGCCCGCGAGGCGGGCAAGTCGGCGAATCAGGTGTCGACCTCCAACGTCGGACCCACCTGGGGTGGGCAGATCACGAATCGAGCCCTCGAGGCGTTGATCATCTTCTTCCTGGCCGTCGTGCTCTACATCTCGATCCGTTTCGAACCCAAGATGGCCCTCGCCGCCTTCATCGCCATGATCCACGACCTCCTGGTCACGGTGGGGGTGTACTCGCTCTTCGGATTCCAGATCACCCCCGACACGGTCATCGCGCTGTTGACGATTCTGGGGTACTCGCTCTACGACACGGTGGTGGTCTTTGACCGCGTGCGCGACAACGCGAGCAGCGCGAACGCGATCTTGAAGAGCGGCACCATGACCTACGGCGACATGGTGAATCTCTCGATGAACCAGACGCTGGCGCGTTCGATCAACACCTCGCTCGTCGCGATCTTGCCGGTACTGGCCGTTTTGGTGGTGGGGGCCTACATCCTGGGCGCCACGACGTTGCAGAACTACGGCCTCGCGCTCTTCGTGGGACTGATGAGTGGGGCCTATTCGTCGATATTCATCGCGAGTCCGCTCCTGGCCTGGATGAAGGAGCGCGAACCGCGCTACCGCGAGTTGGCCGCCCGCGTCGCTCGCAGCGAGCACGTGACCCTGTCACCGCGCGCGGCCGCGATGCTGGGCAGCGATCCGACCCAGCGCACGGGCGCGGGCACGCGCCGCCCGATGTCCACCGTCACGCCCCGGGCTCGCAAACCGAAGCGCCGTTGACCCCTAGGCTGAAGTGATGCTCAGCCTGACGTCGCGGTCGACCGTCGATCCGGCCCTCGAGGGTTCGGTCGAACGCCTCGTCGCGCGGTTTCTCGAGCACCACGAGGACGGGGACGTCGCGCTCATCCGGCGAGCGGGCATCGTGGCCATCAACGCGCACGAGGGTCAATTGCGGCGCACGGGCGAACCCTACGTGACCCACCCCATCGCGGTCGCCGACATCACCGCCGACCTGGGCCTGGACGAGATGACCATCGCCGCCGCCCTCTTGCACGACGCCGTCGAGGACACCGGGGTGACCAACGAGTGGTTGATCGGTGAGTTCGGCGAGAAGGTCGCGGCGGTCGTGGACGGGGTGACCAAGTTGGACCGTCTGGAGTTCGACTCCAAGGAAGCCCAGCAGGCCGCGACCATCCGCAAGATGTTTATCGCCATGGCGCAGGACTGGCGGGTCCTCTTGATCAAACTCGCCGATCGCCTGCACAACATGCGCACGATCTCGGTGATGCCCATGCACCGTCAGCGCGCCATCGCCCAGGAGACCCTCGACGTCTACGCACCGCTGGCGCACCGCCTCGGTGTCCAGCAGGTCAAGTGGCAACTCGAGGACTTGAGCTTCGCGACGTTGCACCCCAAGCGATACGCCGAGATCGAACAGATGGTCGCCGCGCGCCAGCCCGAGCGCGAAGCGTATCTCGTCGACGTCATGGGCGTGTTGATCGAGAAGTTGCGCGCCTTCGGACTCGTGGCCGAGGTGACGGGACGACCGAAGCACCTCTGGAGCATCTACGAGAAGATGGTGGTCGGGGGCAAGGAGTTCGACGAAATCTACGACCTGGTGGGACTGCGCGTCATCGTCGACGACGACCGCGACTGCTGGGCCGTCCTGGGCGCCATCCACGCCCTCTGGTCACCGGTGCCCGGACGTTTCAAGGACTACATCAATTCGCCCAAGTTCAACCTGTACCAGTCGCTGCACACCACCGTGATCGGACCGAAGGGGAAATCCGTTGAAGTCCAGGTACGCACCCACGAGATGCACCGGCGCGCGGAGTTCGGCGTCGCGGCGCACTGGAGCTACAAGGAGGGGGCGTCGAACCAGGAGATCCAGTGGATGCAGCGCCTGGCCGACGTGCACGAGGAGGAGCCCGACCCCATCGCGTTCCTCGAAGCGCTCAAGTTGGACCTCGGACAAGACGAGGTGTACGTCTTCACGCCCAAGGGCCGCGTCGTCGCCCTCGTGGAGGGCGCCACCACCATCGACTTCGCGTACGCGGTGCACACCGAGGTGGGCCACCACTGCGTCGGCGCGAAGGTGAACGGACGTCTCGTGCCCCTCGAGACGGTCTTGCACTCGGCCGACGTGGTAGAGATCGTGACCAGCAAGAACGCTTCCGCGGGGCCCTCGCGGGACTGGCTGAACTTCGCGCAGTCCTCGCGCGCCCGGTCCAAGATCCGCCAGTGGTTCCAGCGCGAGCGACGCGACGACGCCATCGAGGGGGGGCGCGAGGAACTCATCAAGGCCCTGCGACGCGAGGGGCTGCCCATCGCTACCTCCATGTCCTCGAGCGCCCTCGAGGCGGTGATCGTGTCGCTGAACCTGGACAACCTCGACGCGCTCTTCATGGCGATCGACTCACACCAGATCTCGGCGTTGGCGGTCGTGCAGCGACTCGACCGCGAACTGCACGGCGGAGAGGCCGAGCAGTTGCCGACCACCGTCACCCGGGTACCGCGCACGAGCCGCACGACGCGCCGCAGCGCCGGGGTCTACGTCGAGGGCCTCGACGACGTGATGATCCACCTGGCCCGCTGTTGCTCACCCGTGCCCGGCGACTCCATCATGGGCTTCATCACGCAGGGTCGCGGGGTGTCGGTGCACCGCGATGACTGCTCCAACGCCGTGGCGTTGGCCCACCGCTTGGGCGAGCGCATCATCGACGTCGAGTGGGACGGGGCCACCCACGGTCAGTATCGCGTGGCGCTCGAGGTCATGGCCTTCGACCGCGCGCGGCTGCTGCTCGACGTATCCAAGGTGGTGGCGGAGTACCACCTCAACATCATCTCGAGCTCCACCGCCACGTCGGGCTCACGCATCGTGCGGATGCTCTTCGACGTGGAACTCGCCGATCCCAGCCACCTCACGAGCCTGCTGGCCTCGCTCAAATCGGTCGACGGCGTCTTCGACGCGTTCCGCCAGATCCCCGGGCACCACAAGAGTTCATGAGCGCCAGCTTCCGGGCCCCGGTGGGTACCCACGACGTCCTCGCCCCGCAGTCAGCGCTGTGGGAGGGCTTGATCGCGACGTTCGCCGACTTCGCCTACCGCTACGGTTTCACACTCGCGCTCACCCCGATGTTCGAAGAGATCGGGGTCTTCAACCGCGGCATCGGGGAACACAGCGACGTCGCGACCAAGGAGATGTACGTGTTCCAGGACCGGGGTGAGCGCACCTACGCACTGCGCCCCGAGGGAACCGCCTCGGTCGTGCGCGCCTTCGTCCAGCACCAGCCCACCACGCCCTACAAGGCCTGGTACGTGACGCCGGCGTTTCGCTACGAACGCCCCCAGGCGGGCCGCTACCGCCAGCACCACCAACTCGGCGTCGAGGCGATTGGCAGTGACGATCCGGCCCTGGACGTGGAGGTAATCACGCTGGCGTGGCGTTTCTACCAGGCCCTCGGACTCACGCGCATTCGCCTGCTGCTCAACTCCATGGGGCACGTGGAGTGTCGCGCTCGCTACGTCGCGGTCCTGCGCGCGCACCTCGAGGAACACCGCTCGCAACTCTGCGACGAGCACGCCACGACGTGGTCGCAGAACCCGCTGCGCGTTCTCGATTGCAAGCGCGACGCGTGCATCGGCGTCATCAACGACGGCCCCCTCCTCCCGGATTTTCTCTGCGCCGACTGCGCCGCACACTTCGCCGCGGTTCGTTCCGCGCTGAGCGACCTGGGTATCGACTCCACCCTGGAACCTCGTCTGGTACGCGGTTTCGACTACTACACGCGCACCACCTTTGAGTTCGTGGCCGACGCCCTGGGCAACGCCCAAAACGCGATCGGCGGGGGTGGGCGTTACGACGGACTCAGCGAGCAACTCGGTGGCAAGCCGGTGGGTGGCGTGGGATTCGGCTCGGGCATCGAGCGCCTCCTGCTCGCCCGCGAGGCCGAGGGCCTCACGGGCAACCTGATCAACCGCACTATCGATATCTTCGTGGTGGATACGACGGGCGACGACGTCGCGACGGTTCTCGTGGACGATCTCCGCGCTCGCGGGTACGCCGTCGAGCGAGGTTTCGACGGGCGCTCGATGAAGTCGCAGATGAAGGTGGCGGACCGCTCCGGGGCCGCCCTGGCGCTCCTCGTCGGCCCCCAGGAGGTGGCGGCCGACGAGATTACCATTAGAGAACTACGAAGCGACGATTTCGATCGGGCCCAGTTACGCGTCGCCCGCGACGAACTGTGGACCGTCTTGCGCGAGCGCCTGAACAAGTAAAGAGACCATGACCGATACTTACGAATCGACCAGCATGCGCGACCTGCTCTGCGGGTCCGTCGACCTCACGATGATCGGGGAGCGGATCAGCGTTTGCGGATGGGTGGCCAAGCGCCGTGAACACGGTGAGCACCTCGCGTTCCTCGACCTGCGCGATCGCTCCGGCGTCGTGCAGGCGGTGGTGGACGGGTCGGTCGACGTGCGCGGCGAGTACGTGCTGCGGGTGACCGGCACGGTGTCGTTGCGACCCGAGGGGACCGTGAACGAGCGGCTGGGCACCGGCGAAGTGGAGTTGACGGACTGCCGCGTCGAGATCCTCTCGGCCGCGGAGGCGCCGCCCTTTCAGATCGACGAGCGCGCCGAGGTCGACGAGCAGGTGCGCCTGAAGTACCGCTACATCGACCTGCGCCGCGACAAGATGCAACGCAACCTGCGCCTGCGCGCCACGGTGAACGCCACCCTGCGTCACGCCATGGAACGCCAGGGTTTCTGCGAGGTGGAGACCCCCCTGCTGTGGGCGCCGACGCCCGAGGGCGCACGCGAGTTCGTGGTGCCGTCGCGTCTGCACCCCGGGGAGTTCTACGTCCTGCCCCAGAGTCCCCAGATCGCCAAGCAACTGCTCATGGTGGGCGGCTTCGACCGGTACTTTCAAATTGCGCGCTGCCTGCGCGACGAGGATCTGCGCGCCGATCGCCAGTTCGAGTTCACGCAGCTCGACGTGGAGGCCAGCTTCGTGAGCCAAGACGACATCTTCGCCTTCGTGTCCGAAGCCGTCCTCGACGCGGCCGAGGCCGTGACCGGACAGCGCCCCGGACCCATCGCCACCATGACCTGGGCCGAAGCGCTCGACCGGTTCGGCACCGACAAGCCCGACCTGCGCTTCGCGATGTCCCTCCAGGATCTCTCGGGGGTCTTCGCCGCGACGGAGGTCAAGGCCTTCGCCGCGCCGACGGTCAAGGCGATACGCGTGCCCGGCGGCGCCGAGTTCACGCGCTCGCGCCTGGACGCCCTGACCGACCACGCCAAGTCCCTCGGGGCCAAGGGCCTGGCCTGGTTCCGGATCACGTCGGAGGGCCTCGATTCGCCCCTGGCGCGTTTCCTCAACGCCCACGAGAGCGCCGCCATCGCCGCGGTGGATCACGCGCAGGTCGGGGACCTCGTGTTGGTCGTCGCCGACGAGTACGTCGCCGCGTGCAAGGTCTTGGGCGCCCTTCGCCTGACGATCGGTGCCCCCCCGGTGAGCGAGGGGCCCCACCACTACGTGTGGATCACCGAATTCCCGCTCTTCGAGGGACTCGACGACAACGGCGACCTCGTGTCGGCGCACCACCCCTTCACCATGCCGCACCTCGACGACCTGGACCTGATCGAGACCGATCCGCTACGGGTCCGTTCGCAGTCCTACGACCTCGTACTCAACGGGTGGGAATTGGGCAGCGGCTCGGTGCGTATCCACCGCGCCGATATCCAGTCGCGGATCTTCTCGGCCCTCGGCATCGGCGAGGACGAGGCGCACAGTCGCTTCGGCTTCCTCCTGGGTGCCTTCAGGTACGGCGCCCCGCCCCACGCGGGCTTCGCGGTGGGGATCGATCGACTGGTGGCCATCTTCGCGGGCGAGGACAACATCCGCGAGGTCATCGCGTTCCCCAAGACCCAATCGGGAACCGACTTGATGACCGGCGCGCCCAAGGACATCACCGAACGCCAGATCCGTGATCTGCGACTGCGCGTCGCGCCCAAGGTGTAGCGACGTCACTCTTCGACGAGGCCATGGCGCAACGACGCCGCGCGAGCGCGCCCCTCGCGGAGTTGTTACGCCCGCGTCGCCTCGAGGAGATCGTGGGACAGGACCACCTCGTGGGACCCGGCATGCCCCTGCGACGAATGGTGGACGCGCGCCGTCTGATCTCCATGATTTTCTGGGGACCGGCGGGGACCGGCAAGACCACCCTGGCGCGGATCGTGGCGTCGGGGGCCGGCTACGCCGCCGAGAGTCTGTCGGCCGTGACGAGCGGGGTGCGCGACGTGCGCGACTCCCTCGAGCGAGCGCGTCAACGCCTGGGTGAACACGGGCAGGCGACCGTTTTATTCATCGACGAGGTGCACCGGTTCAACAAGTCCCAGCAGGACCTGCTCCTCCCGGCGACCGAGAGCGGCGAGATCGTACTCATCGGAGCGACCACGGAAAATCCCTATTTCGAGGTGAACGCCGCCTTGATGAGTCGCACGACGCTGTGGCGGGTGCACCCCCTGGACGGGGCCGCGCTGAGCACGTTGCTCGAGCGCGCCACGGCGCTGCGCGAGATCGACCTCGACGACGACGCCGCCGAAGCCCTCGTCGCTAGTTGTGACGGGGACGCACGATCGATGCTGACGACGCTGGACACCGCCATCGTGTTGGCCCCGGCCGACGCGGACGCGAACCAGCCCCGCCGCCCCGAGGCGAGAGTGCGCGTGACGCGAGCGCACGTGGCGCTGGCGCGAGACGGCCGTCTGGTGCATCAGTCGCGTGACACCCACTACGACCAGGTGTCCGCCTTGATCAAGTCGGTGCGCGGTTCGGACCCCGACGCCGCGCTCTACTGGCTCGTCGCCCTGCTAGAGGCGGGTGAGAGTGCGCGCTTCGTGGCACGGCGCCTGGTGATTCTGGCCTCCGAGGACGTCGCCCTCGCCGACCCCCAGGCCCTGGTCGTGGCCGAAGCGGCGGCGCGGGCGGTGGAGTTCGTGGGTCTGCCCGAAGCGCGATTGACCCTGGCGCACGCCGCCGTGTACCTCGCGCTGGCCCCGAAGAGTAATTCGATCACCCGCGCGCTCGGCGCCGCCACCGCCGCGGTGCGCGCCGGCGGCGCCGAGGTGCCGACGCACCTGCGCGACGCCCACTACGTCGGCGCGCGCGAGATGGGCTTCGGCGCGACCTACGCGTATCCCCACGACGACCCCCGGGGATGGGTGGCGCAGCGGTACCTGCCCGACGAGCTGGCCGACGCCGTCTTCTACGAACCCTCGGTCCACGGCGCCGAAGCGAATCTGGCGCACGACTGGCGACGCCGACGCGGCGACGCCGGGGACGCCGCAGCGTCGCCAGTAGAGTAAGTCTCGTGGAAGCCGCCGAACTGCGTTCAACATTTCTCACTTATTTTGCCGAGAACGGGCACCTCATCGTTCCGTCGGCCAGCCTCATCCCCCACGACCCCAGTCTGCTGTTCACGGTGGCGGGTATGGTCCCCTTCAAGCCCTACTTCCTCCTCGAGGAGACACCGCCCGCGCCGCGCGCGGTGTCGATCCAGAAGTGTTTCCGCGCCCCCGACATCGACATCATCGGCACGACGCAGCGCCACCTGACCTTCTTTGAGATGATGGGGAACTTCTCCTTGGGGGGGGACGTCAGGGAGGGTTCC
>JAKCEC010000024.1 GCA_021841725.1 Actinomycetes bacterium
AAAGTCCTGTGACGTGACGGCGCGGGCGCACCGACGCGGTCGAGTTGTCTAGGCTGGCGCACGAACGAGGCGGTGCGATGATCCATCCCGACTACGAGAAGTATTTGCGGACGCTACCGGAATCGGTCGCGCACCCCTCGACGCTGTCGACGCCGCAGCGGCGCGCGGAGTACCGCGAACGCGCCTTGCGCCAGGGCGGACCGCGCGAGGAGATGGCCGAGGTCGTCGACGGTGTCCTGCACCTCGAGGGTCGTGACCTGCGTTACCGCTTGTTCGTCCCGCACGAGGAGCGCGGCGACGCCCTGGTGGTGTACTTCCACGGGGGTTCCTTCGTCTTTGGCGACCTCGACACCCACGACGCGCTGTGTCGACGACTGGCCAAGGACACCTCGATGCGGTTCCTCGCGGTCGAGTACCGCTTGGCCCCCGAGCACCCGTTCCCGGCCGCCGTCGACGACGCCGTCGACGCGCTGCGCTACGTGAGCGCGCACGTGGGGGACGTCGCGGGAGCGAACACCAAACTCATCGCGATGGGCGACTCGGCCGGGGCGCCACTGCTCGCCCTGGCCGCCGCCGCCACGCGCCACGACCTGGCCCTGGCCGGTCAGGTTCTGATCTACCCCACCCTCGGCCCCGAGGTGATGACCGATTCCTCACACCGTTACGCGACCGGGTACATCTTGGAGATCGAGCACCTGCGCTACGACTACCAGCAATACTTGGGCGCCTTCGCTGACCACACCGATCCGCGCGTGACGCCCCTCTTCGCCGCCGACCTCACGGGGGCGCCCAGCGCCATCGTCGTGGTGGCCGAGTGCGACCCGCTACGCGACGAGGCGATCGCCTACGCCGGACTGCTCGAGCACTTTGGCGTGCGCGTCGAGATCCTCGAAGCCGAGGGCATGCTGCACGGTTTCCTGCGGATGGGCCACGTGGTGCCCGACGCCCTCGACATCGTCGACGACGTGGCGACCCACTTGAGTCAGTACGTGGCTAACGCCTAGGTGGCGTCGTCGAGGGGCGCGTCGAGCCCGGTGATCACGGCTTCGACGAAATCGCGAAAGACCCGGTCGCGGTCCGACGCGAAGTTGATGCCCAGGATCTCGAGGGCGACGTAGCCGTGCACCGCCGCCCAGAGTTGTTGGGCCACGTCGACGTAGGAACGGCCGGGGAACACTCCGACGTCGGTGCAGCGTCGCACCTGTCCGGTGAGGATCTCGAAACCCTTGGCGGCCACGTACATCGTCTCGGCCGCGGGGACGTACCCCACGAACTGGTGGAGGAACATGACCGTGTAGTGGCTACGGTGCGCGAGGGCGAAGTCGCGGTAGGCCATCGAACCCGCGACCAGGGTGGTGCGCGCGTCGTCGACGGTGACGTCGGCCCACGTCGCGAGCAGCGCGAAACCGTCGACCATGATGGCGTCGAGCACGCCGTCCTTACCGCCGAAGTGGTTGTAGATGGACATGGGCGCCACGCCGGCGCGACGCGCCAACGCGCGCACCGTGAGGCCCTCGGGCCCCTCCTCGGTCATCAGGGCGAGTGCCGCGCGGAGCACGAGCGACGGGATCTCCTCGGATGCGGTGCGCAGTGGACGGGGTGGCATCATGGCCATAGTAGAACGTCGTTCTATAATTGACGTACTACTGACTTCACTGGTCGGCGATGAAGGAGACTCAATTGACCCGGCGCCGGCGACGCAGCCCCTGGTTGATTCTCGCCGTCTTGTGCATCGCGGTCTTGATCGTGGTCATCGACAACACGATCGTCAATGTCGCGCTGCCGACCTTGTCGGCGAAACTGAACGCATCGGACTCGGGGTTGCAGTGGATCGTTGACAGCTATTCGTTGCCCTTCGCGGGCCTCCTGTTGGCCGGTGGGGAGATCTCGGATCGCTGGGGGCGTCGTCGGGTGATGCAGGCCTCACTCCTCTCCTTCGCGCTGTTCTCCCTCGTGGCCGCGCAGAGTCACTCGTTGACCCAGTTGCTCACTGCGCGCGCCCTGATGGGCGTCTCGGCCGCCTTCATCTTCCCCGCGACGCTCTCCTTGATCACGGCCTCCTTCGACGACTTGGCGGCCCGGGCCAAGGCCTTCGGGATCTGGGGGGCGACCGCGGGGGTCGCCATCGCCGTGGGACCCATCGCCGGGGGGTACCTCATCGACCACTTCTGGTTCGGGTCCGTCTTCGTGGTGAACGTACCGGTGGCGTGCCTCACCATTGCGCTGGCCGCCTTCGTCGTGCCCGAGTCGCGCAGCCCGGTGATGCGCCGCGTCGACCTGGGCGGTCTCTTCCTCGGCAGCGTCAGCGTGACGACGCTGGTGCTGGGGATCATCGAGGGCCCCTCGTGGGGCTGGCTGAGTGCGCGGGTCCTCGGTCTCTTCGCGGTGTCCCTGGTGACGCTCCTGCTCTTCGCGCGCTACGAGCGACACCTCGTCGACCCGATGCTCGACGTGCGCCTGTTTCGCCGCGGCGCGTTCTCCGCGGCGGCGGGCGCCATCGCCACGAGCTTCTTTTGCCTGTTCGGCTTCGTCTTCCTCGTCACCCAGTACTTTCAGTTGGTGCACGACTACACGCCCCTGTCGGCGGGGGTGCACACCCTGCCCTTCGCCCTCGCCACCATCATCGCCACCCCCATCGGCGCCGTCGTGGCGCTGCGCATCGGGATCCGCTGGGTGGTGTCCTCGGGCCTGGTGATCATGGGCGCCGCCATGATGTGGATGACCCAATTCGGGGCCCACGCCGCGTACTGGGGACCGGTCGTGATCTCGATGATGGTACTGGCGGTGGGTTTCTCCTTCATCTCGTCGCCGTCGACCTCGGCGCTGATGGGCTCCTTGACCGCGGCGCAGATCGGCGCGGGCGCCGCGGTCAACGAGACGACCCGAGAGCTCGGTGGCACGCTGGGCGTCGCGGTGGTGGGCTCGGTCTTCTCCTCGCTCTTCGCGCGACGCATCGCCGAGGTGCTGGGCCCCCTGGGGCTGGGTCACCACGGCATCGAGGTGGCGCAGCGTTCGATGCAGGCGGCCCTGCGCGTGGTGGCCATGGCCGGCCCGGCGGCGCGCAGCGCCGCGACCTACGAGGGGCTCGACCAGGCGTTCATGGACGGGTTCCACCGCGGTTGCGTCGTGGCCGCGGTCGCCGCCATCGTGGTCGGCGTCGTGACGTTCTTCTACTTGCCGGGTTCGGCGGCCACGCCGGGTCACACGATCCATCCGTTGGCGCACTTCGACGCGGCCTGATCCGGGTCTACAGTTTGAACGTGGTCTGGCCCCTGCACGACGTCAACGTGGGGACGGGTCTACCGCTCGAGGGCGTGCGCGTCCTGGATTTCTCGCGCGTGCTGGCGGGTCCGCTGGCGGCGATGATCGCGGGCGACCTCGGCGCCGACGTCATCAAGGTGGAGGGGCCCGAGGGCGACCCCGTGCGCTCCCTGGCCCCGCCCTCCTTCGGCGAGGACGCGACGTACTACTTGGCCGTCAATCGACATCGCCGCAACGTGGTGGCGGACTTGCGCGACGCCGCGGACTTCGCCGCGGTCGAGGCCCTGGTGCGCCACGCCGACGCCGTGGTGGAGAATTACCTACCCGCGCAGTACGCCGCACTCGGCATCGAGCGGCTACGCCGCGCTAATCCCGAGTGCGTGTGGGTGAGCGTGACGCCCGCGGCGTCGGGGACCGCGCTCGCGCAGCGCCCCTCCTTCGACGTACTGGCCCAGGCCCGATCGGGGCTCATGGGCGTGACGGGCGAGGCCGAGGGTGAGCCCACCAAGGTGGGGTCACCCGTCGCCGACGTCGTCACCGGACTCTACGGCGCCATCGCGCTGGTCACGGGCCTCTACGCCCGACTCGCGCAGCGGCCGGGCCGCCACTTCGAGGCGCCGCTGCTGGAGTCCACGATGTCGGCGCTCATTAATCAGGCGCAGGGGTACTTGGCCACGGGCGTCAACCCGCGACGTTTGGGAAACGACCATCCCTCCATCGCCCCCTACGGGCCGGTGCGCACGCGCGACGGGTCGGTGATGTTGGCGGTGGGAACCGACGCCCAATTCGCGCGGTTGCTCGCCGCGCTCGGCGACGACGAACTCAGCGCGGTGACCGGATTCGAACGCAACGAACAGCGCGTGGCGCGCCGCGAGGACTTACGTGAGCGGCTCGATCGCGTCTTCGCCACGCGCGCCACCGAGGAGTGGCTAGCGGCGCTCGACGCGGCGGGGGTGCCCCACGCCCCGATTCTGGACGTGGCCGGCGCGTTCGCGCAGTTGAGCGTGGCCGAGGGCGACTTCGTGGGCGAGATGTCGACCCCGCACGGTCCCGTGCGCGCGATGCGCTCACCGCTGCGCATCGACGGTCAGCGCCCGGGTCTGCGCAGTGGTCCGCGACGCTTCGGACAGGACACCGCGCACCTACTCGGCGGGTAGGTGCTACTCCTGGACGATTTCGAAGGCGCGCAGGTTGCGGATCCGTTCGTGCCGGCGCGCGCGGCGCTTCTTCTCCGAGAGTGCGGCGAGCTCCACGTAGGAGGCGAGGATGGCCTGGTGCAGGTGTTCCACCGTGACGAAGGGGTTCGCGTCCTCGGTCACGACCTCGTCGATGAGTCCGAGGTCCAGTTGGTCGGCCGCGGTGGAGCGCATGGTGGACACCGTCACCTTGACCTGCTCGTGCGAGGGGGAGGGTGTCTTGTAGAGGATCGACGCCGCCGAGCGTGGCTCGGCCACGAAGGCCATCGCCTTCTCGAGCATGATCACGTGGTCGGCCATGGGCGTGGTGGCCAGGCCACCGCCCGAGCCCAGGGCGCCCGCGACGACCGTGATGACGGGTTCGGAGTAGTCGATGCCCTTCAAGATGGACCGCGCGATGGCGCGACTCTGCCCGCGCCGCTCGCTTTCGAGGGTGGGCTTGGCGCCGAGCGTGTCGGTGACGAACAGCGCGGGGAGGCCCAGTCGTTCGCCGATGTCGAGCATGCGCTCCATGAAGGCGAAGTCCTCGGGGGCCGGATTCGAGGGACGCTTGACGACGGTGTCGCCGATGCGCTGGTACGAGGGCTGGGTCCCGACGATGACGAAGGGTTGTGCGCCGATCTTGGCGAAGGCCCCCACGATGGCGGGGTAGCGACGGAAATCGGTCTCTTGCACGAAGTTGTAGACCGCGGTCGCGTCGGTGAAGGCGTAACGCGCAATGAACTCCAGGTCGATGCGGTTGGCGTCGGTCATCAGGTCCTGGTAGCGCTCGACGAGGGCGTCGGCGGGGTCCGCCGACGCGGCCCGCGAGGGCGAGGGGCGCACGAACTCGGCGTCGGGGGCGATGTCGAAGAACGGCCCCTGGATCCCCACGGGTCCGAAGTCGAACGAGCGACGCGCGTCGGGGGCGCTGACGTTACGGATGGCCGGTACCGTCTCCGCACTCAACTGGTGCTGACGGTCGGGCCGGGTGGTGGAGGACAGGACCGAGCCCACGTAGGTCACCAGCTCCTTGACGTCGTGCAAGACGACGTCGATGTTGCGGTCGAGCAGGTTGGCCTCGGCGCTCTGAGAGCCCGACGGGACGGCGTTGCCCTCGAAGGCCTCGATGACGTTGGGTCCGGCGAAGCCGTAGTCGGTCCCCGAGGTCGCCACGATGAGGTCCGCGTTGGGGACCGCGCTCGCCGAGACGCCACCCCACACGTTGCCCAGGAGTACCGCGATCTGGGGCAGGGCGACCTTCTCCTTGTAGTGGCGGATCGCTTCGACCATTCTGGTCATCTGCGTGAGCCCGGCGAAGTTCTCGTGTTGGCGCACGCCACTGGAGACGTAGACGCTGACGAAGGGGAGCTTCTTGGCGATGGCCAGGTCCGCCGCCGCCTGGAAGGTCTCACCCGACACGACGCCGAGGGAGCCCGCGAAGAAGTCCCAGTTCATGGCGTAGAGCACGACGGGGTGGCCGTCGAAGGTGGCCAGTCCGTACGTCGAGGACTCGGACTTGCCCCGACCGGTCTCGCGCCGCAACTTGTCTAAGTAGGACTCGTCACGCTCACCGGAGCCCCCTCGACGGATGAGTCCGATGAGGTCCTTGCCGATGCTCCAGCGGCCGTGGCTCGACTTGAAGTGGACCAGCTCCTGCAGCGCCAGGAGCTCGCCGGGGCTGTTGATCTTTCGCCGGTTACGAAGGTGCGCCTGCACCGCGGGCTCGAAGGTGGGCAGGCCCACCGGGTGTCCCTCGCCGAAGAACGCGTGATCGAGGTCGTCCTCGTGGGACGACCCACTATTTTCAGTGGATTCAATCATGGGTGCCAATTATGACACAGGCGATTTTTGCGCGAGCGTCCGGTGAGCGGTAACTCCCCGGTAAGACCACGAACGTCGGGTAACCGGTCGGTAGGCGGCGCCGGGGGCGCACTCAGGCGTCGCGACGCGTGAGCAAAAAGGTGCCGACGCCCACGATCGCGAGGGTGTAGAGCGCGAGTACCAGGGTGGCGCTCGTCCAGGAGAAGGAGTTGGGCGAGAACGCGGAGGGCGAGGTCATCGCCTGACCGAGGTTCGACGGCAGGAACTTGCTCACGTGACTCTGCCAGTTCGAGGGCAGGAAGTTCACGATGATGGGAATGATGAGCAGCAGCGTCACGTAGATCGAGATCGTGACCGACGTGGTGCGCAGGATGAGTCCGAGGCCCAGTCCCACCAACGTCAACATGGTCAGGTACACGCCGGCCATCACCACCGCGCGCAGATCGGTGGAGTTCGACAGGGTGCCCGAGGGCAGGTGGCCGCCGCGGTAGATGGCCTGCCCGACCGAGAAGGCGACCACGACCACGACTTCACTCACGACGAAGAACGTGACCAGGAGAACGATCGCCTTGGAGATCACGAGTCGCACGCGCCGGGGTACCGCGGCCAGGGTCGTGCGGATAGCGCCCGAGGCGTATTCCGACGTGATGGCGCGCGCTCCCATGACCCCCACGGCGAACTGCGCGAAGAAGACCCCGACCAGGCTCGTGGCCACCGGGTCGAACGCCAGGCGTTCGACGGGACTGCGCTGATTCCAGTTGGTTCGAATCACCACGGTGATGAGGACCGCCAGGCCGATGGTCAAGAGGATCAGGGTGGCCAGACCGATGAAGGTGGCGCGCACCGTGCGGAACTTGAGGAACTCCGATCGCGTCGTGTCCCAGAGGGTGGGGGCATCACTCACTGACGGCCTCCGCGTTCTTGTGACCGTACTCCAGCGCGTCCGCGGTCAAGGACATGAAGACGTCCTCGAGCGACGCGCGCTGGGGCGTCAGCTCGTGCACGGCGATGCCGGAACGAAAGGCCGCATCGCCGACCTGGACCGCGTCGAGACCGCTGACGTGCAGGCCCTGGTCGCTGAGTTCCTCGACGATCGCGTGGGCGTCACGCAGTACGTGCGCCAGGCGCGAGGGATCGGCGCTGCGCACGAGGACCGTGCCCGCCGCACCGGCGGTGAGCTGGTTCACGGTGCCCGACGTGATGAACTTGCCCCGACCGATCACGATGATCTGGTCGGCGCTGACGGCCATCTCGCTCATGAGGTGGGAGGAGACGAAGACGGTACGGCCCTCCTTGGCCAACGAGCGGAAAAAGTCGCGGATCCACCGAATCCCCTCGGGGTCCAGGCCGTTCACGGGTTCGTCGAAGAGGAGGGTACCGGGGTCACCGAGGAGCGCCCCGGCGATGCCGAGGCGCTGACTCATGCCCAGGGAGAAGCCCCCCACTTTCTTGTGGGCCACCGAAGCGACCCCGACGAATTCGAGGACTTCGTCGACGCGCGCGAAGGAGATGCGATTGGCCAGCGCCAGGGCCCGCAGGTGATTACGCGCGGATCGATTGGGGTCGAGCGACTTGGCGTCGAGGAGGGCGCCCACCTCGCGCAGGGGCGCCTTCAGCTCGTCGTAGGTCTGACCGTTGACGGTGGCGCGGCCACTGGTGGGTCGGTCGAGCCCCATGACGACGCGCATCGTCGTGGACTTGCCCGACCCGTTGGGGCCGAGGAAACCCGTGACCACGCCGGCGGTGACGTCGAAGTCCAAGTCGTTGACCGCGACGGTCGAGCCGTAGCGCTTCGTGAGGTGGTCAATTTTCAACATGGCCTATCCCTGCACACTACCCAGAGGGGGCCCGACGGCCGGGACGGCCCTCAGGGGACCGCGCGCCGTCGCGTCCGGCACGCGGCGCAGACCCCGGCGAGGGCCACGTGGTGACGATCGAGTTCGAACCCGAACGACGCCTCGAGTTCGTGCGCCATCAAGTCGAAGACGTCGGAGGGGACCTCGAAGGTCACGTGGCAGGCCTCACAGGTCACGTGACCGTGCGAGCGTCCCGCGAGGTGGTAGACGGCGGCGGCGTGGCCGGCGTGCGAGTGCACGACCAGGGCCAGGTCTTCGAGTTCTTCGAGGATTCGATAGACGGTGGAGGGACTGACGTCGGGCCACGACCGCTGGACCTCGCGCGTCACCTCCTCGGCCGTGAGGTGGTCTCGGGAGTCGACCAGGACCCCCACCACCGCGCGTTTGGCCGTGGTGATGCGTTTGGCGTGTCGACGCAGGGTGTCGAGAACCTCGTCGCCGCGCCGGTCGTCTTCCGCCATCCCGTCAGCGTAGAGCGCGCGCGACCGCGCGGCCTACGCGTCGCCTCGGGTCCTCGTGGCCCGACGCACGACGGTGAGCCCGGCCGCCGCGCCCAGCAGCGACGCGAGGAGCAGACCGACCGTGAAGGCCCCGTAGGTCGAGCTCGAGGGGGGGTAGAGAGCCCCCGCGAAGAGGAGGGGCACCGTGACGCCGATGGCGCAGAGCAGACCGGCGCCCACCACGAGGGGGCGCGTGATGCTGGGGTGGCGGCGAAGCCCGCAGGCGCCCGCCACGGCGACGCCCGCCGCGATCCCGAGGGTCTTGCCGGCGAGGCGTATCGCCACCGTGGCCGCGATAATCGTGGCGCCGGCGCCCGTGGGGCGCAGCGTGGTCCACGAGACCCCGCACGCCACGAGGGCGAACAGCGGGAGGACGAGTCCAATGGAGGAGCGCAGGACGCGGCGTTCGAGGCGTCGCGAGGCCGGCGAGGCCACGCGAATGAGTAGTCCCGCCACGACGCCCGACAGCGCGGGGTCGACGCGCGCGTAGGCGAACGATCCCCAAGTGGCCACGAGGAGTACCACCAGGGTCGGTGCGGGGGGGAGGCGTCGACCCCACCGCACGGCGCCGGCCGCGACGACGGCCGCCAGGACCAAACCGACGACGCGCACGTGCGTGACGCCGGTCAGGGAGAGTATGACGACGCTGAGCACGTCGTCGGTGACCGCGAGGGTGAGCAGGAAGAGGCGTAGGGCGTTGGGAACCCCGGGTCCCGCGAGGGCGAGGACCCCGAGGGTGAAGGCAATATCGGTGGCGATGGGCACACCCCATCCCCGGTGCAGGGCCGGGGAGTGCAGGAGGAGGCCGAGGAGCAACGACAACCCGGCCGTAGCGAGCATGCCGCCGACGGCGCCACTGACGGCGGGGAGCGAGCCGCGGAGGTGACCGCGCTGACGCGCGTGCGCTTCACGTGAGAGTTCGAGGCCCACGCTGGCGAAGAAGAGGGTCATCGCGCCCTCTTCCACGACGGAGCGCAGCCCGACCTGGTAGCCGGGGAGCCACGGGGCGCTCATCACCCGTTGGTAACTCGCGAAGGACAGGGCGGACCAACCGAGGGCCACGGTCGCGCCGACGATCAGGGTGCTCGCCGCGGCGAACGGGTGCTCCAGGGTCGAGCGCAGGCGCGGTAGGCGGTCGGCCACGCGATGAGCCTAATCACCCGGTGGTGATTCAAGGGGTCGGTAGGATGCGAAGGGCGACTGACGGTGGTCACGGTTCAGTGCGCGACGAAAGGACTCCGCAATGGCCCCACGAGAATCCACCGCTCTCCCCCGGCGCGAGTTGTACTTCGTGCTGAGTGCGCTGATGCTCGGCATGCTTCTCGCGGCCCTGGACGCCACGATTGTCTCGACCGCACTGCCCACCATCGTCGGCGACCTCCACGGGGCCAATCACCTCAGTTGGGTCGTGGTGTCCTACCTCCTCGCCTCGACCGTGAGTACTCCCTTGTGGGGGAAACTCGGTGACCTGCACGGCCGCAAGATCTACTTCATCTGGGCGATCATCATCTTCCTCGGAGGCTCGATGCTCTGCGGATTCTCCCAGAACATCCTCGAATTGATCCTGTTCCGGGCGGTGCAGGGACTCGGCGGCGGTGGGCTCATGGTGGGCGCCCAGGCGGTCATCGCCGACGTGGTGCCCCCGCGCGAGCGCGGCCGCTACTCGGGACTCTTCGGCGCGGTCTTCGGCGCCGCCACGGTGCTCGGGCCCCTCCTCGGCGGCTTCATCGTCGAGTACTGGTCGTGGCGGTGGATCTTCTTCGTCAACGTGCCCTTTGGCATCGTGGCCCTCGCCGTCACGGCGGCGGCACTGCCGAACGCGGGGGAGCGCAAGCAGCACGTGATCGACTACGCGGGCATCATCACCCTGACCGTCGCCGCGTCGTCGTTCATCTTGTTCACGTCCCTCGGGGGCTCCAGTCAGCCGTGGGGGTCGGCGAGGTCGATCGCACTCTTCGTGTCGGGCGTGGTCTTCACCGCGTGGTTCATCTGGATCGAGCGGCGCTCGAGTGAACCGGTCCTGCCCCCCAGCCTCTTCTCGAATCGCGTCTTCTCGTCGGCGTCGGCCATCGGCTTCGTGGTCGGATTCGCCATGTTCGGGGCCATGACGTTCCTTCCCCTGTACTTCCAAGACGTGCACGGGGCGTCACCCACCAATTCGGGGCTGCGCCTCCTGCCGATGATGGTGGGACTGTTCTCCGCGTCGATCATCGTCGGTCAGCTCGTGGTGCGGGGATGGAAGTACCGACCGTTCCCCATCGCGGGCACCGCGGTGATGACCATCGGCATCGGATTGCTGGGGACCATCGGCGTCACCACCTCGACGTACTTGACCGGCCTCTACATGCTCATCCTGGGCGTCGGCATCGGGCTGGTGATGCAGATACTCATCACGGCGGTCCAAAACGCCGTGAATCCGGCGGACGTGGGCGCCGCCACCGCGGGGTCGAATTTCTTTCGCTCAATCGGCGGCAGCTTCGGCACGGCGGTCTTCGGGGCCATCTTCAGCAACGAATTGCCCCACCAGTTGGCCACGCGCCTGAGGGCGTCGCACTACACGGGCGCGCTGCCGACGGCGTCGCAGTGGACCCCCAGCACCCTGCGCGCGCTGCCGGCGCAGGCCCTGGACGTTATCGTGCACGCGATTTCGGCGAGTATCAGCCATATCTATCTCCTGGCCATCCCGGTGGGGGTCGTCGCGCTGCTGCTGAGCCTGACCCTGCCCGAGGTCCGCTTGCGCACCAGTTTGCACCCGGTGGCCGACGAGATTCCCCTGTCCAACGCCGATCCGAATCTCTGATTCGTCACAAAATTCTTACAATGATTTCTTAGAGTGTCACTTGCGTAACGCCGTCCCGATTGCGACAGTTACGAGGTACGATAAATACCAAGGAGGAGGGGAGCGCGATGCCACTGTCAGAACACGAACAGAAAATTCTCGCCGAACTCGAAGAGTCCCTATCGAAGCAGGACCCTCGATTCGCTAAGAACGTGCGGGACACCAACGTGTACGCGCACGGTACGCGGCGCGTGCGATGGGGCATCGCCGGGTTCTTGGTCGGATTGGTCATCCTCCTGGTCTTCTTCTCCCAGAGTGTCTACGTCGGACTGGTGGGCGTCGCGCTGATGTTCGCCTCGGCGATCCTCATCGAACGCAACGCGCGGTTGATGGGTCGCGCGGGGTGGCGTGACATCACGCACCCGCACCCGGGCGACGACGCACCGGGGTCGCTGGGCCCTCGCGCTCGCTCTCTTCGCGACTGGTTGTCGCGTCAACGCCGCTCGAACGAATGACGCCGCCCGGAATGGCGGACGCCATTCCGTGCCTCGCTCTCGATATCGGTGGCACCAAAGCGGAGGTTGCCGTCGTGACCCCGCGGGGCGAGGTGGTTCGCCGTGGACGCCTCGACGTACCCGGGTCGGGTGAACGTCTGTTTGAGGACATCGTCGATCTGTTGGCCCGGGTGCGCGACGGGGCACCCGTGAGTGCCCTCGGCGTGGCGTGCGCGGGTCCGATGCTCGCCGGTGGAGTAGCGGTGTCACCGCTCAATATCCCGGTGTGGCGAAACTTCGCCCTTCGCGCCCGTCTCGAGGCGGCCACGGGGTTGCGCGTGGACGTGGACGGCGACGTGCGGGCCCTCGCGCTGGCCGAGGGTGCCTTCGGCGCCGCGCGGGGCGTCACGAATTACGCGTCGATGGTGGTCTCGACCGGCGTGGGGGGTGCGCTGGTCATCGACGGGCGATTGCTCGAGGGCGCTTCGGGCAATGCGGGACACCTCGGACACCTCAACGTCGTGCCCGAGGGCCGGCGGTGCTCGTGCGGCGCGCGGGGCTGCCTCGAGGCCGAGGCGTCGGGTTGGGCGATTCAGCAGATGACGGGACAACCTCCCAGCGCCGCGGACGACGCGTTGCGGGCCCGAACCGCCGCCCTGGTCGGTCGCTCATTGGGCACCCTGGCCGCCGTGCTCGACTTCACCCACTGCTTCGTCGCTGGCTCCGTGGCCCTCGGCTTCGGCGACGAATTCTTCGCGCGAGCCAACGTCGCGGCTCGCGAAGCGGCCACCATCGCCTACGCCCACGACCTGGTCATCCAGCGCTCGGGTCTCGGCAGCGACGGACCCATCCTGGGGGCGGCCTGCGTCGCGTGGCGGTCCGCGTCGTGACCCGC
>JAKCEC010000025.1 GCA_021841725.1 Actinomycetes bacterium
GCGCGCGACGCGGGAGCGAGAGCGCGCTGGTCATCGTGGGGCTCGCCAATCCGGGCGAGGAGTACGCGGGATCTCGCCACAACGTGGGCGGTGACGCCGTGCGTCTGCTGGGTGAACGCCACGGCGCCCGCTTCGCCCTCGAACGACGCCAGCGGGCGCTCATCGCGACGCTGAGCGCGCCCGTCGGGGTGGTCACCCTCGCCGTACCCACCACCTACATGAATGAGTCGGGCGCCGCCCTGCCACCCCTCCTGACGCGCACGTCCCTGACTGACCTACGCCGACTCGTGGTGGCGCACGACGACCTCGACCTCGAGCCGGGCCGCCTGCAGCTGCGCTTCGGCGGTGGTCTCGCGGGGCACAACGGCCTGCGCTCCATCACCCAGGTCATGGGCACCCAGGACTTCGCACGCTTGCGCATCGGCATCGGTCGGCCCGCTCACAAGGGTCAGGTCACCGACTACGTGCTCAAGCGTCCCACCGGCGCGGCGAGGGTCGCACTCACCGAGGACGTGGTGCGCGCGGCGGACGCCCTGGAGACCCTGGTGGAATCGGGATTCGACGACGCGCGCCCGCAGATCAACGCCGGCCGTGACTGAGTCGACCGGGCTGCGCCGGGTCCTCGACCTCGTCGCGCCCTCGCTGCGGGCGGCGAACGCCGCGGGGACGTTCGTGCCGAGTAGTTTCGCCACGCCCCTGGCCGTGGGCGCGTACGCGCTCGAGCACGCCGCGACGCTGGTGGTGACGGCGACCTCCACCGAGGCCGAGCAGTTGAGCGTCGCCCTGCGCGCCCTCCTCGGCGAGGCGCGCGAGGTGGCGCTGTTCGCCGCGTGGGACACCCACCCGCTCGAACGGGTGAGTCCCGACAGCTCGGTGATGGCCGAGCGTGCGCTCCTGCGCTGGCGCCTGGCGCGCGCCGAGGCCCCCTCGGTGGTGGTCGCGCCGATTCGGGCGCTGGCGCAAATCCTGCCCCCGGGTGAGCCCGTCGCGCCCCTGCGGGTCGCGCGCGCCAGCCAGCTCGATCGCGACGACTTCGTGGCGCGCGTGGTGGATTTCGGTTATCGCCGAGAGAACCTGGTCGAGCACCGGGCCGAATTCGCCGTGCGCGGCGGAATCGTGGACGTGTGGCCGGCCCACGCGAGCGAGCCGGTGCGCCTCGACTTCTTCGGCGACGAGATCGAACGCCTGACCACTTTCGATATCGCCTCGCAGCGATCACTCGCGGACCTCGACCACGTCGACGTCGGTCCGTCGCGCGAGTGGGTGCTGAGCGCCGCGTCGCGCGAGCGCGCGGAGCGACTGACGCGCGAAGAACCATGGGGTCGCGAAATATTCGACCGTCTCGCCCAGGGCCAGCTCTTCGACGGCATGGAGGGCTGGATGCCCTTGTTCGTCACGCAACGCCGCACCCTCTTGGACGAGGTGTCGGGTCGGTGGTGCGTGGTGGTCGAGCCCGAGCGCGTGCGCCGGCGTCTCGGGGATCTGCTCGAGGAGGAGCGCGAGTTGACGGCGGCCGTGGCCACCACGTGGCACGCGCCCGGCGAGGTGGCGCTGTTGCACAACACGTTCGACGAGGTCCTCGCCGGTCGCGTCGACGTCGCGATCGAGCACGGCTTCTCGTCGGCCGCTTCGTCGGCGCTGACCTCGCCACCGGTGGTCCAGGGTGACCCGGCGCGCATCGCGGCGCACGTGCGCGGGTGGAGTGGCGCACGGCGCGGGGTGGTCCTGACCACGAACGCCGCGGCCGTGGCGCGCATGGCCGAGCAACTGCGCGGCGAGGGACTCGACGTGAGCACGGACCCCGCGCGCGTCCTGGACGTGCGCCTCAGCGTGCTCGAGAGCGCGCTGCCGTCGGGTTTCTACCTCGAGTCCCCCGAAGTCGTGGTCTGGAGCGAGGGCGACCTCACGGGGCGGCGCGGGGTGCACCGCGTGGCGCGCACGCGCACGCGCAACGTGGATGGCTTCTTCGACGACCTGGCGGTCGGCAGCTACGTGGTGCACCGTATGCACGGGGTCGCCAAGTTCTCGGGCACCACGACGCGGGCGATCAACGGGGTGACGCGCGACTACCTGATCTTGGAGTTCAAGGACGGACGCAGTTACTGGCCGACCGAACAGATCGACGCGCTGACCCCGTACTCGGGTGGCGACGCGCCGGCACTGTCGCGCATGGGTGGAGCCGAGTGGCAAAAGACGCGGGCCAAGGCGCGCGCGGCGGCGTTTTTGGTGGCGCAGGAACTCGTCGACCTGTATCGCCAGCGCTCGGTGGCCGTCGGACACGCCTTCAGTGCCGATAGCGCGTGGCAGCGCGAGATGGAGGACCTGTTCCCCTACACGTTGACGCCCGATCAGGCCGACGCCATCGACGCCGTCAAGGCCGACATGGAGATGGCGCGGCCCATGGACCGCCTGGTCGTGGCCGACGTGGGTTTCGGCAAGACCGAGATCGCCGTGCGCGCCGTGTTTAAGGCCGTCCAGGACGCGAAGCAGGCCGCGGTCCTCGTACCCACCACCTTGCTCGCGTCACAGCACTTCGCCACGCTGCGCGAGCGTTTCGCGGGATTTCCGGTGCGCGTCGCCCTGCTGAGCCGTTTCGTGGACGACGCCGAGACCCACCAGACCATCGCCGGTCTCTCGGACGGCACGATCGACGTGGTCGTGGGGACGCACCGCATCCTGTCCGAGAGCGTGGCCTTCAAGGACCTGGGCCTGCTGGTGGTCGACGAGGAGCAGCGTTTCGGGGTGACGCACAAGGAGGCCATCAAGTCACGCTCGGTCGGGGTGGACGTGTTGACCCTGTCGGCCAGTCCCATTCCGCGCACCCTGGAGATGGCCTTCGCCGGCATCCGGGACCTCTCGATGGTGACGACGCCGCCCGCGGACCGCCGGCCCATCTTGACCCACGTCGGCGAATACGACGAGTCGGCCGTCGTCGAGGCCATTCGGCGCGAGTTGTTGCGCGAGGGGCAGGTCTTCTTCGTGCACAATCGCGTGGCCGACATCGACGAGGTCGCGCGCCGCGTCGGACACCTGGTGCCCGACGCTCGCGTCGCGGTCGCACACGGACAGATGGACGAGGGCACGCTCGAACGCGTGATGGTGGATTTTTGGGAGCGTCGCTTCGACGTGCTGGTGTGCACCACGATCGTCGAGAGCGGCATCGACTTACCCTCGGTGAATACCCTGATCGTGGACCGGGCGGAGCGCCTGGGTCTCGGGCAGATGCACCAGTTGCGCGGGCGCGTGGGCCGCAGTGGGCAACGCGCCTACGCCTACCTCTTCCACGGAGCCAATCAGGTGCTCTCCGAGACCGCCTTCGAACGGTTGCGGACCATCGGTGACAACACGGCGCTCGGCAGCGGCTTCAAGATTGCGATGCGCGACCTGGAGATCCGCGGGGCCGGCAACCTGTTAGGCCACGACCAGTCGGGACCGGTGGCGGCCGTGGGCTACGACCTCTACGTCCAATTGGTCGCCGAGGCCGTCGCCGAGGCCAAGGGGGTGGTGGTGGCGGACATCGTGCCCATCACGCTCGACGTGCCCGGCGAGGCCCACCTCCCCAAGGACTACGTGGAGGCCGACGACGCGCGCCTGGAGGCGTATCGTCGTCTGGCGTCGGTGCGCGACGCAGTCGAGCTCGAGGACCTCCGCGCCGAGTGGGTCGACCGATACGGGGCGCTGCCCGCGCCCGCCGTCGGGCTGCTGGAACTGGCCGCCCTGCGCCTGGCGTGCGTGGCCCGCGGCATCACGACGGTTCAGGTACTGGCGGCGAAGGTGGGCGTGCGCAGCCAACCGGTGGTGCGCGTGAGCCCCCTCGAACTGAGCCTCTCGGCGCAGATGCGCGTGCGCCGACGCTTCGGCTCGCGCGCCTACAGCGAGGAGACCAAGGAGTTCCGATGCGAGATCCCGGGGCGCCACGACGCGGCGTCGCTCTCGGCGCTGATTGCGGGACTCGTCGCCGACACGGGCGTCGCGTCGTGACTCGCTAGCATCGGAGGGGTGCGTCGTGTCATCATTCTCTTCGTTGTGGCAGTACTCGGTGCCGGCTGGTACGGACTGGCCGGCTCGCCCGCGGCGGTGGCGGTCAACGGGAGCGCGGTCAGTCCGGTGGAGTTCCGCGCCGAACTCGCCGCCTTCAACGCCCACCCCGGGCTCTACTGTTACGTCAGCTCGCTGATCAACGCCGCCATCACCAAGCCCGGCGCCGGTCGCGACACCATCACCGCGGCCAGTGAGGTCCAGTGGATGAACTTGCGACTCGAGGGCATCGCCATCGACCGCTACGTGGCCACCGTCCTGCACCACGTTCCGAGCGCCGCCGAGTTGTCGAGCGCGCGCGCGGCCCTCGAGGGTGAGCTGACCCAAGCGGCGACCCACGCGTCCCAGAACTGCGCCGGCACCGCCGCGCAGGCCGTGGCGCAGATGCCCGCGGCGATGCGTCAGGCCCAGGTCGAGGACCAGGCCTCCTCGGCGTACCTGCTGAGCAAGCTCAACGCCACGATCCCCTTGACGGCGTCGAACATCCGCGCCTATTTCGCGGCGCACCACGCGAACTACGACACCCTGTGCATCGCCGTGGCGATCGTGCCGCAGTCGAGTCTCAGCGCCTTCGCCGCCTCTCAGGCGAAGGGGATGTCCGTGGCCGCCCTCGCCAAGAAGTACTCGGCCGACCCGGTGACCGCGGCGAAGGGCGGGGCCTACGGCTGCGTCGCCCCGAACTCCTCGGCCTTCGCCAGTGTGCGCAGTGACGTCGGAGCCGCCGCGTTGGGTCACTTCCCGGCGTCGCCGCTGCCCTACACCCCGACGCAGGGCGGGCCCACCTACGGGCTCTTCGTGGCGGCGACCTCGAAGGAGCCGTCGACCTTCGCCGCGGCCCAGGGCGCGGTCATCAGCGACATCCAGACGCAGAACGCTTCGACGGGCAATTCGGTCAAGTCCAACATCCTCTACGCCGCGGCGGTCAGCGTCGATCCGGCGTACGGTCGCTGGGGCCTGTCCGCGAGCGGTCCCTCGGTGTTCGCGCCGGCGCTGCCGAACGACACCGGCCCCGCGACGTCGACGCAACTGACGACGGCGTCGAGTACCCCGTACCAGTGAGCCGCCCGCGCGTACGCGTGGTCGGGCTCGGCCCCGGCGACGCGCGTGACGTGACGGCGGGGTGCGCCCGGGCCCTGCACGACGCGCCCGTCGCGCGCCTGCGCACCGCGGTGCACCCGGCGGCGGCAGATTTCACGCTCGAGAGTTACGACGCCTGGTACCAGAGCGCGGGCTCGTTCGACGAGCTCTACGATCGCATCGTCGAGGACCTCGTCCGGCTGGCGCACTCGTCGCCCAACGGCGAGGTGGTCTACGCGGTGCCGGGCTCACCCGTCGTGGCCGAGCGCACGGTGGAGTTGCTGCGCGCGCGTCACGACGTCGACGTGGTGGTGGAACCGGCCGTCTCGGTCATCGACCTGGCGTGCGCGGTGTTGGGCGTCGATCCCATGACGCACGGACTGCGCGTCCTGGACGCGCTCGGTTCCGCGGAGCCCTTTCGCGGCCCCGGACCACTGCTCATCCTGCAGGCGTACTCGCCCGAGGTCCTCGCGACCGTCGCGGACCGCCTCCCCGGTGACACCCCGGTCGACGTCCTGCACCACCTGGGGCTCGAGGAGCAACGCGTGGTGCGTCTCGCGGCGCGCGACCTCGCGCGCTTCGCGGACGCCGACCACCTGACGTCGCTCTACGTGGAGGGTTTACGCACCGTGGGCGAGACGATGGACGACTTGGTCAGTTTCACGCGGCGACTCCGTGCGGAGTGCCCGTGGGACCAGGAGCAGACGCACCACTCCCTCACCCGTCACCTGGTGGAGGAGTGCTACGAGGCCCTCGACGCGTTGACGAACCTGGCCAACATGATCGACGCCGGCGACGAGGACGCGGCGGTGGTGGCGCACGCCGAGGAGGAATTGGGCGATCTCCTCTTCCAGGTCCTCTTCCACGCCGAACTCGGCGACGAGGAGGGTCGTTTCAACCTGGCCACCATCGCCGACGCCGCGCGTGACAAGCTGACCGGCCGACACCCCCACGTCTTCGGTGACGTGGTGGTGAGGGACGCCGCGGACGTGGCGCAACGCTGGGAGGTCCTCAAGCAGGCGGAGAAGGGTCGCGCGAGCGTGCTCGACGGGATCGCGTGGCAGTCGCCCGCCCTCGCACTGCAGGCCCAGGTCGCCGGTCGCGCGCGCCGCCTCCGCGGCGACGCGCCGCCCAGCGGGTCCGACGTCGACGCGACCGGCGAGGACTACCTCGCGCGACCCGAGGCGACGGACGATTCCTCGCGCGAAGAGACGTGGGGGCGCCGCGTGTGGGCGCTCAACGCCGCCGCCCTCGCGGACGGCGCCGATCTCGAGTCGATCCTGCGCGCGAAGGTGCTGGCGTACCGCGATCAGATACTCGCTATCGAGGCGAGCGACCCGGGGGGCGCCGGCGACGCCGAGTAGCCTGGGGGCGAGGATCTGAAGGAGAGACGCCATGAGCGCGATTGAAGTTGTCCTGGGCCGCCAAATCTTGGATTCGCGGGGCAATCCCACCGTGGAAGCCGAAGTCCACCTCGAATCGGGCGCCTTCGGCCGCGCCGTGTCCCCCTCGGGCGCCTCGACGGGCATCCACGAGGCCGTGGAACTTCGCGACGGCGGGACCGAGTGGGGTGGTAAGGGCGTTCGTCAGGCCGTGTCCTTCGTGAACGGCGAGATCAGTGACGCCCTCGAGGGTTACGACGCCGAGGACCAGCGCGCCGTCGATTACGCCATGATTGACTTGGACGGCACGCCCAATAAGGGTCGCCTGGGCGCCAACGCCATCCTGGCCGTCTCGCTGGCGACCGCGAAGGCCGCCGCCATGGAGTGCGAACTGCCGCTCTACAACTACGTGGGGGGCGTGAACGCGCACGTCTTGCCGGTCCCGATGCTCAACGTGGTCAACGGGGGCGTGCACGCGAAGAACTCGATCGACTTCCAAGAGTTCATGGTCATGCCCATCGGGGCCGCGTCCTTCTCGGAGGCGCTGCAGTGGGGTACCGAGACCTACCACGCCCTCAAGAACGTCCTCGCCCAGCGCGGACTGTCGACCGCGGTGGGCGACGAAGGCGGATTCGCCCCCGACCTGCCCGACAACGAGACCGCCGTGAAAGTACTGATCGAAGCCATTGAATCCACGGGACGCACGCCGGGTCGCGACATCGCCATCGCGCTGGACCCGGCGAGTAGCGAGATCTATCGCGACGGCGCCTACCACCTGGCCGGCGAGGGTCGCGTGCTCTCGAGTGCGGAGATGGTCGACTACTGGGCCGACCTGTGCGACCGTTACCCCATCGTGTCCATCGAGGACGGGATGGCCGAGGAGGACTGGGACGGCTGGTCGCTGATGACCGAGAAGTTGGGCCGACGCATCCAATTGGTGGGCGACGACCTCTTCGTCACCAACGTCGAGTTGCTGCAGAAGGGGATCGATCGTGGGGTGGCGAACTCGATCCTCATCAAGCTCAACCAGATCGGTACCTTGACCGAGACGTTGGACGCGGTGCGCCTGGCCAACCTGCACCACTACAGCGCGGTCATCTCACACCGCTCGGGTGAGACCGAAGACGTCACGATCGCCGACCTCGCGGTGGCCACGAACGCCGGACAGATTAAAACGGGTGCACCGGCGCGTTCGGACCGGGTCGCCAAGTACAATCAACTACTGAGGTTGGAAGAACAGTTGGGGGATTCGGCCCGCTTTCTCGGGGCCACGTCATTGTCGGGGGCGGCGGGTGTCAGTTTCGCGCAGTAATCAGACGCGTTATCCACGGTGGGTGTTCCCACTGGCGGTACTCGCGGCGCTGGCCGTCGTGGCGGTGGCCTTCCCCTTCCAGACGCTTTGGCGTCAGCAGGTCGCGCTCAATCAGGCGAGCGGCGAAATCGCCCAGATCAGTCGACAGTCGGCGGCGTTGACCCAGCGGGCGAAGGCGGTCTCGACGGAGACGGCGGCGATTGCGCTGGCGCGAGAGGACTACCAACTCGTGCAACCGGGCCAGAGTCTCATTCAAGTCCTGCCCGGGAACGGGGCGGGCTACGTGGCCCAGAACTCGACGGACCCCGGGGCCCAGCCCCTGGTGAACATCGGGCAAGGACTGGTGCCGACGACGAGCGCCGCCTCGCCCGCCGCGGGCGTGCACGGATTCTTCGCGCGCTTCGTGCGAACGCTCGAGTTCTGGCGTTGAGCTTCCGGGACGCGTCGGCGCAGGACCTCGCGGCGATCGAAGCGATGCTGGGCCGTGTCCTCCAGGGGCGATGCGCCGTCGTGGTGCGACGTCGTGACGGTCGACCGGTGGTGATCGAGAACGAACCGCACTTGCGTGACGGGACGCCCATGCCGACGCTGTACTGGCTCGTCGACCCGGAACTGCACGAGACGGTGAGCCGTCTCGAGAGCGAGGGGGGCGTGCACCGCTACGAGGAACTGGTCGACGCCGACGACCTCGCCCGAGCCCACGACGACTACCGTCGCCGTCGTGAGGCGTCGACGCTGCGCCACGACCTCGTCGCCGCCGGCGGGGGGGTCGGGGGGACCCGCGTGGGGGTCAAGTGCCTGCACGCGCACCTGGCGAACTTCTTGGTCGGCCACGACGATCCGGTGGGACGGGTGGTGGCCGGAGAGGTCAGCGTGCCCGAGCTCGTCGTCGAAGATCCGCGTGCCTAACGTCGCGGTCCTCGACTGCGGGTCTAATTCGACCCGGCTCCTGCTGAGCGGTGACGACGGCGCGACGCTGCGCCGTGAGATGCGCATCACGCGTCTGTCGGCCGGCGTCGACGCGGCCGGCACCATCTCGGGACCCGCGCTCGAGCGCAGTTACGCGGCCTTGCGCGACTACCGCGCGCTGATGGACGAGTACGGCGTCGAACGCGGACTGCTGGTGGCGACGTCCGCGGTGCGCGACGCGCTCAACGGCGCCGAATTCCTGGCGCGCGCCGGCGCCCTCGTCGGAGTGCCGGCCCGCCTCCTCAGCGGGGCCGAGGAGGCCGCCTACTCCTACGTCGGGGCGACGAGCACCCTCGCGCCCGACGAGCGTCCCACGGTCGTCGTCGACGTCGGCGGCGGTTCGACCGAACTAGCCGTGCGCCTCGACGGCGTGCTCCAGGGGGTGTCGATGCAACTCGGCTGCGTACGGGTCAGCGAACGGGCGCTCGGCGCGGGGGTCGTCGTCGAATCCGCGCGGGCGGCGACGCGGTCCATGATCGAGAACGAACTCGACCGGGCCGTCGCAACGGCGCCGGTCTTCGCGAGCCTGCGGGGGCTCTCACGACTGGTGGGGGTGGCCGGGACGGTCGCCACCCTGGCCCAACTCGACGCGGGTCGTCGCGACTACGATCGCGCCCTCGTGCACCACCGGCGACTTTCGCGGACGACCGTGCAGACCTGGCGCGACCGCCTGGGTGAGCTGACGCCGACCCAGCGACTCGCGTTGCCCGGCATGGTGCCCGGGCGCGAGGACGTGTTGGTGGCCGGTCTCTTCATCCTCGACGCCGTGATGGCGAGATTGTCCGTCGAGGAACTCCTCAGCTCCGAGGACGACATCTTGGACGGGGTGGCGGCGTCACTGCGCTGATGTGCGCGCCTCGCGCGAACCTGCAACGATAGGGGGATGGGGAAGTGTCCGTGGTGAGCACTCGCGGGAGCGTGCATTCGACGATCAACCTTCACGGCCGACGGGTGATTTTGCGCACGTTGGGCGACGCGGATTACGAGGGGTGGCTCGAGGTGCGCCGACGCTGCCACGAGTGGCTGGTGAAGTGGGAGCCCCGCTCGGCGCACGCCGGGCACCTGGCCGAGGACGAGCGTAGTTTCTCGAGCCGGTGCGCCATCCGCGAGCGTGAGCGCCAGATGGGCACGGGCTTCGGCTTCGGCATCTTCTTCGACGGGCGCTTCGTCGGTGAGATCACCCTGTCCTCGATTCAGCGCGGACCGCTGCAGTCGGCGTTCGTGGGCTACTGGATCGACGAGGCCGTGGCGGGGCGCGGTCTCATGCCCGAGTCCGTGGTGACGGTGCTGCAGTACGCCTTCGACACGTTGCGACTCCACCGCGTCGAGATCAACATCATCCCGCGCAACGCGCCCTCGCGGCGCGTCGTCGAGAAACTGGGATTGCGCTTCGAGGGGATCGCGGAGCGCTACCTCGAGATCGACGGGGCCTGGGAGGATCACGCCCACTACGCGATCACCGCCGAGGAGTGGTCCGACCGCGCGCCACAGTTGGTGGCCGATTGGCTCCTACCGCGCAGTGAGTGACTAGACCGCGTCGAGGACCCGGCCCCGTAGTTCCGTGACCGTCGTGGTGCGTAGGGTTCCCCCGAGGTCGTGCGCCACGCCCACGGCCGCGACCGCGGCGTCGCGCGGCACCACGATGAGGTCGCACTCTGGCCCGCGCGCCACCACCAGTCCCGCGGCGCGCGCGCTCAGGGCCGCGCGGCGCACCTCGTCCAGCGCCACGCCGGGGCTCACCTCGACGGCCGCGCACCGGTACGACGTGCGGGTGATCCCGCGCAGGTCGCGCAGGAGTTGGCGGGTGCCGTAGGCCAGGTTGACGGTGGAGCCCCCGATATCGTCCCAGGTGACCTCGACCGTCTCGACCGCGAAGCCGAGTTGGTGGGCGAGGAAGAAGAGTTCGACGTCGTAGGCGAAGCCGGTGACGAATCCCAACTGGGCGAGGAGTCGACCCGCGGCGAGGTCGAAGCCCTTGCACCCGCACTGCGTGTCGCGAACCCTGACCGGGGTGTAGTGGCGAACGAGGCGATGAAAGGCGGCGCCGGACAACGTGCGCCGCAGTTCGTCGTAGTGAATTCGCCCGTGGCGCGCGCGCGACCCCGGGGCGAACGCCACGCGTTCGAGTGTCGCGAGGATCGCGGCGAAGTGCTCGGGCCGGATCGACATGTCGGCGTCGGCGACGATGACCCGTGGCGCGCGCGCGTGCGCCATTCCGGTGCGCACCGCCGCACCCTTGCCCAGGTTGTGGGGGTGCTGGACGAGGCGGAAGTGCTCGAGGTGGCCGTAGACCCGGCCCGCGACGCGTAACGTATCGTCACTCGATCCGTCGTCGACCATCACGATCTCGGTGCGGTCGGTCCCGATGACCTCGAGGGTGGGGCGCAGGCGTTCGAAGCCCGCGGCGAGACGGGCCGCTTCGTTGTAGGCCGGTATGACCAGCGACTGGTTCGGTGAGCTCATGGGGCTAGGGGCGCGCCGCGCCGACGAGTCCCCCGGTGAACATCGGTGCGAGTGAGACGGTGGTCCCGGTGTAGGGGGCCGCGATGATCGTGCTCGAACCCCAGGTGCCCGCGCCGACGTACATGACGACGTGGTCGACCGCGTTGTCGCCGTCCAGGTTGTAGTAGTAGAGCAGGTCGCCCGGTTGGAGTTGGTTGAGCGCGATGTGCGGCAGGGTGGCCCACTGCTCCTCGGTCGTGCGCGGCATGGAGTACCCCGCCTGCGCCCAGGCCCACTGCACCAGACCCGAACAGTCAAAACCCACGCCCGAGGTCTCCCCACCCCAGACGTAGGGCACGCCGATCTGTCGCTCGGCGAAGGCGACCGCCGCCTCGCCCGCGCTCGAACCGGCGGGTGAACCCGCGATCAAGTTCGTCACGACGGGTGGCGTGTTGGCGGTGATAGCGGCGATGACCAAGTTGGCGGCGGGTTGTCCGCCGACGGAGGAGGCCGCGGCCACCGCCGAGGCCTCGGCGCCGGTGTCGCGCACCCGCGCCGCCGCCGCCCCGGCGGCGACCTCGTAGGCGATGATCTGGGACCGCAGCGACGAGGTGACGGCGGTGAGGGTCTGACGGGTCTGGTCCGCGGCGGCGATGTTCTGCGCCAGGAGGTTCTGGAGGTCGGTGGTCTCGGTGTTCGCGTGGGCGCGCTGGGTGGCCAATTGGCCGATCTCGGTGAAGAGCTGGGCGCGCTGGCTGTCGAGCTTGACGCGCAGCGCGTTGAGGTCACCGACCACCAGGGAGTCGAAGACCTGACGCGCGCCCGCCGAGTTCACGTTCTGGTTGAAGAGCGCGACGGCCTGTGAGGTCGAGGTGCCGAAGACGTAGGACTGCACGACCGCGGTGACCAGGTGGTGCGTCGTGGTGGCCACCACCCCTCGTTCGACGCGCTCGCGCGCCTGGAGGGTGACGATGCTGGCCGTGAGGCTGGCGAGCTGGGCCTTAGCGGCGTCGTACTCGTTGGCGGTGATCTCACTCGACTTCTGTTGACGCGCGAGTTGCGCGGACAGCGCGGCGATCTCGGACTTGGTCTGGGCGATGGACTGCGCCCCCGCGACACCGGGGACCACCGGCACCAATGAGGCGAGCACCACGGCGAGCGCGCCCGCGAAGAACCTAATGAGGGGAGACGTGCCCCGACAACGCACGGTTTTCATCCCACAATCCTACTGAACCCTCTCCCACGCACACGATGAATTCACCACGGGGGATGCGTTAGCGTTAGGTGGCCGCCGCGCGTGGGGGCGTAGCCCAATTGGCAGAGGCAGGGCGCTTAAACCGCCTCCAGTGAGGGTTCGAGTCCCTCCGCCCCTACGACGCGTCGCGAACCGCCCCCGCCCCGTGTCGCGGGGTTTTGCTATTCCTAGGGAATTCTTACCCGGGTGCCTCGCCACCAGTGGATC
>JAKCEC010000026.1:0-774 GCA_021841725.1 Actinomycetes bacterium
GGGACTGGCCAGTTGTTCGAGCCACTTTCGCACCTGGCGACCCGAGTAGTTGCCGAGTCGTCGGGGCAGGTCCGCGATGGTCACGGCCTCGGGCTGGGCCAGGTCGCTGCGCTCGATGTCGTCGGCCAGCACGGCTTCGACGACGTCGAAGGCGGCGAGGTCGGAGTCGAAGTCCTCGGGCCAGGGGATGCGCCAGCGCACCAGGGTGTGCGAGGCCAGGTCGATGACGGTGGTGGTCTCGTTGGTCGAGCCCAGCACCAGGCCGCAGACGGTGCTGCCCGGCGTGAGGTCCACCACCAGGGACTGGGGGGTTCGCTCCACCAGTCGTTTGATGGCGCGTGCGGCGGGGTCTCGTCGCCAGCGGGGCACGTTCACGCCCCCTCGAGCAGTGACGCGAGTTCCTCAACGTCCGCGACGGGACGTTCACACCATCCCTGGTGGCAGACGTAGGCGAGGCCGGCGCGACGCTCGAGGAGCAGGGGTGAGGTCCCCGAACCGGTGATCAAGACGCCGTGCAGCATAGGTAACGATCGTACGTGGTCGCTGAGGTCGTTCGCGCCGCCGGGGATCACGACCTCGACGCCCCCGGTGAACGCGGCGGCGTCGAGGAGGTCGACCACGGCCCGCGGATGGGTCGCCAGGAGCTCGGCGCCGATGTCCACCAGGCGCTGCGCCACGCACATGAGGTCCCGGTCCCCGCGACACAGGGCGAGCCGGGCCAGCGCGCGCGTGGCCACGGCGTGGCTCGAGGGGGTGGCGCCGTCGAAGATCTCC
>JAKCEC010000026.1:784-12606 GCA_021841725.1 Actinomycetes bacterium
GGAAGAATCCGGCACCGTCGTGGGGCGACCCCGCGCGAGGGACCGCCGCGTCCCAGAAGTGCTCGATGAGGTAGTGGGCCACCTCCTGGGCGCGCGAGAGCCAGTCGTCGTCGCCCGCCACCTCGAACGCGTCGACGCAGGCGTCGATGAGCCAGGCCAGGTCGGCCGCGGTGGCGTAATCACGGCCGTGCTGCGTGCGCCACCAGTGTCCGCGCCGGAAGTGGCTGGTGGTCAGCGACGCGAGCAGGGTGAGGGCCTCGGCGCTGTACTCGTCGTCACGCGCCGCGAAGAGGGCCCCCGCGAACATCGCGTTCCACTCGAGGATGACCTTGTCGTCGCGCGCGGGCTGGGGACGGCGGGCCCGCGCCCTCGCGAGGGCGTCCAACGCCGGTCCGAGCGCCGGCGGCGCCACGAAGGGCGCGTCGTCGGCCAGCCGCGGGACACTGCGACCCTCGAGGTCGCCGTGCGCGCTGATGCACCAGCGCTGCGTCACCGCCGCGGTGGCGTCGCCCAGACCGGCCGCGTCGAGCACGTCGCGCACCTCCGCGGGCGTCCAGGTGACGTGCGACCCCTCCACCTCCGCGGCGTCGGCGTCGAGTGACGCGGCGAAGCCCAGGGGTACCCGCAAGTCGCGCTGGACGAACCCCACCGTGCGGCGCGCGACCTCGTCGTAGGGGGACCCCGGGCCGTCGACGCGCCCGGCGCGAAAGTACGAGCGCGCGAGCAGGGCCTGATCGCTGAGCATCTTCTCGAAGTGCGGGACGTGCCAGCGCGCGTCCACGCTGTAGCGCGCGAACCCGCCGCCGACGTGGTCGAAGAGTCCGCGCCGCGACATCGCGTCCAAGATGCGCCGGCGCGCGCGCGTCGCGCTGTCCTGCGACGAGCCGAGCAGCGCGTCGACGTAGCTGGGTCGGGGAAAACGCGGGGCGGAGGTGCCGCCGTCGTCGTCGGTCGCCGCGACGATCTCGTCGACGAGGTCGCGTCGGATCGCCGCGAGATCCAGCGCGTCGGTGCGCGGCGCCAGGTGGTCGACGAAGGCCACCTCGCGACCCAGCGCGCGCTCGAGGGCGACCGCCTGGCGTTCGACGTCGAGACGACGGGTGCGCCAGGCGACGTCGATGGCGTTGAGCAGGGTGCGCAGGCCCACCTGGGCGGGACGGTCCGTCGGTGGGTAGTACGTGCCCCCCGTGAAGGGTCGCCCGTCGGGCACGAGGAACACCGTCAGGGGCCAGCCACCGTGCCCGCTGATCAACTGGACGGCCGCCATGTAGAGCTGGTCGAGGTCGGGTCGCTCCTCGCGGTCCACCTTGACGGCGACGAAATTCGCGCGCAAGAGCGAGGCCACTTCCTCGTCGGCGAAGGATTCGTGCGCCATCACGTGACACCAGTGACAGGCGGCGTAGCCCACCGACAAGAACACGGGTACGTCGCGGCGCCGGGCCTCGCCCAGGGCGTCCTCGCCCCAGGTCCACCAGTCGACCGGGTTGTCGACGTGTTGGCGCAGGTAGGGCGAGAGGTCGTCGGACGCCATCTCGCGCAGTCGCGGCACGGTCACGCCCTCGATGAGGCGCGCGAGCGCTCGGGGAGAACCATGCCTGAATCCTAGGGAATCTCGGGTCGGGGGAATTCGCTAACGTGAGGGCGCCGCCGCTGGAGCGCGCGGACCCGACGAGGGTGAGCGTCACTACGAGAGGACAACGTCATGACCAGACCAGTGCGCTGGGGGATCATCGGAACCGGCAAGATCGCCCGCGGATTCGTGCGCGACCTCCAGTCGATCGAGGAGGCCCAGGTGGTGGCGGTGGGTTCGCGCCAGCAGGCGAGTGCCGACGCTTTCGGGGACGCCCTGGGCGTGGCGCGTCGTTACGACTCCTACGAGGCCCTGGTGGACGATCCCGAGGTCGACGCGGTCTACGTCGCGACGCCGCACCCGATGCACTTCGCCAACGCCGCGCTGGCGCTCGCGCACGATAAGGCGGTGCTGGTGGAGAAGGCCTTCACGATGAACGCGCGCGAGGCGCGCGACCTGGTGGCCCTGGCCCGGTCGCGTCGGCTCTTTCTGATGGAGGCGATGTGGACCCGATTCCTGCCCCACGTCGTCGCGCTGCGCGACCTGGTGTCGCGCGGGGTCCTGGGCGAACTCGTCATGTTCGAGGCCGACAACGGGCACTTCTTCGAGCAAGACCCGACCTTTCGTCTCTTCGCCCCCGAACTCGGGGGCAGCGCCCTGTTGGACCTCGGGGTCTACCCCGTGTCCCTCGCGTCGATGTTGCTCGGGACGCCCTCGCGCATGGTGACGATGGTCGACCCCGCCTTCACCGGCGTCGACGCCACGGCGTCGATGATCTTCGGGTACGACTCGGGAGCGCAAGCCCTCCTCACGTGCACCTCGCGGGCGCGCACCTCGGTGCGCGCGTGCCTGAGCGGTACCGAGGCCCGCGTGGAGATCGCCAGCGACTTCTACGCACCGACGTCCTTTCGCGTGATCACGCGAAACGGGGAGGTCACGGAATTCGCCTTCGACGTGGCGCCGCGCGGATTACGCTTCCAGGCCGTGGAAGTGGCCCGTTGCTTGGAGCAGGGTGCGCTCGAGAGTACGGTGATGCCCCTCGACGAGACCGTCTCGATCATGGAGACGATGGAACGGGTGATCGCGACGCTAGAGCCAGCGCCAGTCGTCTAGGGCGATCACCTCGTCGCGTCGTGGCGGTTGGGCCCCGGCGCGTTGACACGTGAGACGCGAGATTTCGATGGCGGCGGCTACCGCATCGCGCAGGGTGGCGCCGGTGTGCAGGTCCTGGCCGGTGAGGCCGTGGCCGGTCCACCACGTCATGAACCCGCCCACCAGCGCGTCGCCCGCGCCGACGGTGTCGACCACCTCGGTCGCCGCGACGTCCACGCGGACCTCGACCTCGCGGGTCAGGGCCGTGACGGGGCCCGCCCCGTCGGTCACGATGACGCAGGTGGCGCCCAGGGCGAGGAGCTCGTGCGCGCCCTCGAGGGGGGAGAGCGCGGGGTAGAGGTACGCCAGGTCCTCGGTGGAGACCTTGACGACGTCGGCGCGCGCGCTCAGGCGCGCCACGCGCGCGCGGTACGCGTCGTGGTCGCGCACCGCGCTCGGTCGACAGTTCGGGTCGATCACCACCAGGGTGGTCGCCGCGGCGTTCAAGACGAGCGCTTCGCCCAGTGACGCCATGGGCTCCACGAGCACACCGAGGGTACCGAAGTAGATGGCCGCCAGACCGGTGACGGCGTTCAGCGCACGCGTCGTCTCCTCGGCGCCGAGGGCGAAGGCGGCCGTATCGTTGAGGTGAAAGTGGTAGCGCGGCCCCCGAGGGTTCAGTTCCACCACCGCCAAGGTGGTGGGTTCCTCGCGCGCCGCGTCGAGCGCGATCGTCACGTGACTGTCGGTCAGGGCGTCGCGCACGAAGGTCCCGAAGGCGTCGGCCGACACCCCCGAGATGAAGCGCGCGTCACCCCCGAGACGGCCAATGGTGCGCGCGACGTTCAACGGACCCCCGCCGATGACTGCGTTGACCGAACCGTCGTGGGCGACGAGGAGGTCGACGAGGTTCTCGCCCAGTACCGCGATGGGGGGTGAACTCATCTCGGGGCCACTTTCTTCGTAGTCGGGTAGGGGCAGCCCCCGGATTCTTTCGTCTCCGGGGGTGGCGACGCCGTCGCGGTGTTGTGGAGACAACGTTATCTCACTACCATCGAGGTGTCCTCTCCGGTGTCGGAGACGGACCCGAGGGGGAGAACCGATGGTAGACGGGTCAACGGGTCGAGGCCCGGGTTTTCGCGCGACGATGAAGGACGTGGCGGCGCTGGCCCGAGTGAGCCTCAAGACCGTCTCGCGGGTCATCAACGACGAACCCACCGTGAACCCCGAACTCGCCGACCGGGTACGACGCGCGGCCAGTCAACTGCACTACCAGCCCAATTTCGGGGCGAGCGCCCTGCGACGCCGCGACGGCCGTTCCTCGACGATCGCGGTGCTGCTCGAAGACCTCTCGAACCCCTTCTCGGCCACGATCTATCGGGCGGTGGAGGAAATGGCGATCGCCCGCGGCGTGTCGGTCCTCGGGGGGAGCTTCGACGAGGACCCCCAACGAGAGCACGAGATCACCGCGTCCATGTCGCGTCACCGGGTGGACGGCGTCATCATCGCCCCGGCCAGTCGCGATCATCAGTACCTGCGCCAGGAGCAGATGGCGGGGGTGCCCTTCGTCTTCGTCGACCGCCCGCCGCACCTGCTCGACGCGGACACGGTGCTCTCCGATTCGCGCGCCGGCGCGGCCCGGGCCGTCGCGCACCTGATCTCGCTGGGGCACCGCCGGATCGCGTTCCTCGGTGACCTCGACACCATTTACACGGCCCAGGAGCGCTTCCAGGGCTACCGCGACGCGCACGTCGCGGCGGGCGTGCCGGTGCGCGAGTCCGACGTCGCGCGCAATTTGCGCACCATTGACGCGGCCTACGTCGTCGTCGGGCGCCTCCTCGACGCGCCCGTTCCCCCGACGGCGATTTTCGCCGGCCAGAACCTCTCGACCATCGGGGCCGTGCGCGCGATTCGTGAGCGCGGGCTACAGCGCCGCGTGGCACTCGTGGGATTCGACGACTTCTTGCTCGCCGACCTCTTGGAACCGGGCGTCACCGTGGTGGCCCAAAATCCGGTGGCCATGGGTCGCGAAGCGGCCGCACTGCTCTTCGCGCGCATTGACGGCGACGACAGTCCATCCAAAAAGAAGATAGTTGAGACAACGTTCATCACTCGAGGATCGGGTGAGATACCCGTTGACGATCGAGACAATCGGCTGTAATCAGGGTTTACCGTAATCCTTGGAAATCTTGGCTGTTCGGACGAAATACGCCCGTGATTCTTCATGAAAACGTTACCCAAATGGTTTGACACTCACGCCCGCACTCACTAGTGTGAGACAACGTTGTCCAACAGTCCGTGGGATGGTCTCATGGCTCGGGCAAAGGGGGAAGCAAGAAAATGAAGTCACGTTCCATGCGTCTCATCCAGGGTGCGGCGGTTGCCTCGACTTTGGCTGCGTCGGTGTTCACGTTCGTGGGGGGCACCGCCTCGGTGGCCAACGCGGCGTCGAAGAAGTTCACGGTTGCTTACGTCGTGGGTGCTGCCTCGGACCCGTTCTTTCTGTCCATGAAGGCCGGTGCTTCGGCCGAGGCCAAGAAGTTGGGCATCAACTTGGTGTGGCAGGGTAACCCCAGCGTCTACTCCTCGGCGACCCAGATTCCGATTGTGCAGACCCTTCTCGCCACCAAGCCCAGCGCGTTGGTCATCGCCCCGACCGACACCAAGGCCCTCCAGCCGGTGGTCGCGCAGTACGTCGCGGCGAAGATTCCCGTCTTCAACGTCGACTCCGGTGACGCCAACCAGAGCAACATCACGTCGTGGGTGACGGGTAACAACCTCCAGGGTGGCCAGGCCGCCGCGGACGCGTTGGCTTCCGCCATGAACTACTCCAAGAATTGCACCGCCGCCGCCAAGTGCGTGGTCGCCATCGGCGTGAGCTCGATCACCACCTCGACCGACGCGGCCCGTTTGAAGGGCTTCGCCGCCGAAGTGAAGGCCAAGTACCCGAACATCAAGGCGCTGAACCCGATCGTGTCGAACTCGCAGCCGGCCGTCGCGACGTCGGGCTTCAAGCAGGCGCTGGCCGCCAACAAGGTCGCGGGCATCTTCGCGATTGACGGGACCGACCTCGAGGGCGCCGCCCAGGCCATCCTCACCTCGGGCGCCGCGGGCAAGAACATCAAGGTCGTGGGCTACGACGCCTACGCGACGACCATCAAGAGCATGCAGGCGGGCAAGATCTCGGCGATCATCTCCCAGCAGCCCGCGCTCGAGGGTAAGGACATCATCGACGCGGTGTACGCCAAGTTGACGGGCAAGGGCGCGATCGCGCACCTGACCACCCTGGCCAACATTGTCTTGACGCCGGCCAACTGCGCCAAGCTGTGCCCGGTGTACGTCTACAAGACGGCCTAGAGTCACACCTCGTGGGGACCCCCGGGCCCGCTGTGGCGGGACCCGGGGGTCCGACACTTTCATGGAGTATTTTCGTACGAAGTGCATCTATCCGTGATGCCGTCCTAAGGAAGTGCCGTGTCAACTGTAGAGACACCCGTGGCGGCGAACAACGACGGACCGCCCCTCTCGCCCCTGCGGCGGGCCGCCACCTTCGCCACCAACCAACAGTTCATCTTGTTCCTCGTCCTCGTGGGCGTGATGCTGTTCTTCGACCTGCACAACTCGCGCTTCTTCGGGACCAGCGAGTTCACGAACCTCCTCGTCGACTTCTCCGAAGCGGTCCTCATCGCGGCCGCCGAAATGTACGTGATCACGTCGGGCGGCATCGACCTCTCGGTCGGCTCCACGATCGCCGTGTCCACGGTCGTGGGCGCCTACGCGATCCAGTACCTCGAGGGACACCACTTCGGTGAGTTCCCCTCACTCCTGCTCGGCACTTTTGTCTGCGCCGGGGTGGGCGCCGTCGTGGGCACGATCAACGCACTCTTGATCACCAAGGCCCGACTGGTCCCCTTCGTGGCGACCCTCGTCACCCTGAGCATGGGCGAAGGGCTGGCCCTGGTCTTCTCCAAGGGCGGCACCGTCGGTTACGACCCCGCCGCCGCGGTGTGGAGCTCCACCGGATTTTGGATCTTTCGCTGGTTGACCCTCATGGTGTTGGCCGTGACCGTCGTACTGGGCGTCGTCTTGCACGTGTCGCGCTACGGCCGCTACAACTTCGCCATCGGGTCGAACCCCTTCGCGGCGCGGGCGGCGGGCATCAACGTGAACCGACACGTGGCGTCGGTGTACGTTCTCTCGGGGATCCTCTCGGGACTGACCGGGATGATCTGGTACTTCAACTCGAGTGGGGGAGCCCCCCAGAACGGGATCGGTAACGAGCTCGAGGCGATCGCCGCCGTGGTCATCGGCGGCGTGAGCCTGGTGGGCGGGGTCGGGAGGTTCTCCGGGATCATCCTGGGGGTCGCCATCTTGACCGTGGTGCACGACGGGCTGGTCTTCATCAACGTGGCCACCACCTGGAACGAAGTGGTCGTGGCGGGATTCATCGCCCTGGCCGCCATTTTGCAGTCGCTGAGCGCGGGCACGAAGAGGCGCGCATGAGCGACGAGCGCGAACCCATCCTCGAACTGCGCAACATCAATAAGTCCTACGGCTCGGTCAAGGCACTCACCGACGTGAGTTTCAAGGCCTACGCCGGTGAGGTGATCGGACTGGTCGGCGACAACGGCGCCGGTAAATCATCGCTGATCAAAACGATCTCGGGCGTGCACAGCCCCGACTCGGGGGAGTTGATCGTCGACGGCGTCGCGCGTCACTGGAAGTCCCCGCACGACTCCATGGCCGCGGGCATCGAGACGCTCTACCAGGACTCGGGCCTGGCCCCGGACCTCACCATCGGCTCGAACATCTTTCTCGGGCGTGAGTTGGAGAAGAAGGGCGTCCTGGGCAAACTGGGCTTCTTGGACCAGCGTTCCATGGAGCGCAAGGCCCTCGAGGAGCTCGAGAAGGTCGGCATCACGGTGCCGCTCTCCAAGCGCACCGTGTCCCAACTCTCCGGCGGTCAGCGCCAGGCGGTGGCGATCGGTCGGGCGGCCATGTGGGCCCAGCACGTCATCATCCTCGACGAACCGACGAACCACCTCGGCGCGCGCCAGTCGCTAGAAGTGCTAAAAGTCATTTCCGCAGCTCGCGACCAGGGACTGTGCGTCCTCTTCATCTCTCACACGCTCCCTCACGTGCTGGAGGTCACCGACCGGATCATCGTGTTGCGCCTCGGCCGCGTCGTGAAGGACGCCCCGACCTCAGATTTCACGGTGGAGACCCTGCTCGGAACCATCACCGGACTCAATACCTGAGCGTCGCGGAGCGGTTTTTTCGCCGCGCGCGCGCCCGTCGCGCGGTCCCGAACACGGGGTCGACTTGAATCGTTACAAGTGACAATCAGGTGAAACAATGCGTAGATATTGGTTCGTTTGGTGTTATGTTCTCCAGTGCCGTAACGCGAGAGCGTGACGGTGTTTGTTGTACAGCAAAACCGAGAGGCGCCCCCGGGCGTCAGAAAAGAGTTGGGGAGATGAATTTCAAGACTGCAAGGATTCTTGCGTCGGTCACCCTGGTCGGCAGCGTTGCTGCGGCCATGTTGCCCGCCGTAAGTAGTGCGAGCACGCCTACCGTTTCGGACAGCACGTTTAACACGAGCATGTCCACGATGAAGTACCTGAAGAGTGTTGTCGCCAAGGGCACCGGCTCCATCGCCGTTATCCTTCCCGACACGGTGTCCTCGACTCGTTACACGGAGTTCGACGCGCCCTATCTGAAGGCCTCGTTCGCTGCCGCGGGCCTCAAGCCCTCACAGTACGTCGTGCAGAACGCACAGGGTAGTGAGACGACGCAGTACACCGACGCGCAGGCGGACATCGCCAAGGGTGCGAAGGTGCTGTTGCTGGACCCGCTGTCCTCGACCACCGGTGCGATCATCGAGGCCTACGCCGCCGCTCGTGGCGTCAAGGTCATCGACTACGACCGCCTGACCTTGGGTGGAGCGCGTAGCTACTACGTCAGCTTCAACAACGTCACCGTGGGTACGTTGATTGGTCAGGGTGAAGTGAGCTGCATCGCCGCGTGGCACGTCGCTAACCCGACGGTGTACGTGATGAGGGGTTCGCCCACCGACAACAACGCCACGTTGTTCGCCCAGGGCTACAACGCCGTGCTGAAGAAGACCAACTTCACGTTGATCAACGAAGGTACCGGAACCTGGGACCCGCCCACCGCGCTCACTGACTTCAAGGGCGCCTACACCGCGAACAGCAAGATCAACGCCGTGCTCACGCCGAACGACGAGAACGCCGCGCCGATCATTGCGTACCTGCAGAGCCAGGGCCTCAAGCCCCAGACCATCCCCTTCACGGGTCAAGACGCCACGTTGACTGGTTTCCAGAACGTGATCTCGGGCTACCAGTGTGGCACCGTCTACAAGCCGATCTGGCTCGAGGCGCAGGCCGCCGCCGCGTTGGCGATCTACCTGCGTGCGGGCATGAAGCCGCCGGCCGGTCTCGTGAACGGCACCACGCCGGACTCGGCCGCGACCATCTCGAGCTTCAAGCACGTCGCGTCGGTTCTGCTGACCCCGACCTGGGTGACCGCTTCGGCTGTTGAGAAGACCGTCATCAAGGACAAGGTCATCAAGGCGTCGGCCCTGTGCACCTCCGCTGCGCCGAAGGTTCAGGGCATGTCCCTGCCGACCTACGCCGCGGACTGCGCGAAGTACGGCATCAAGTAGTACCCGCTGATGGAGACCACCCCCGAGAACGACAACCTCACCTCGTCCGCTGTTGGACAATCTGGGCCCGTTGGCTCGGGGGTGGATTCATCGGCACCCATGCTGTTGAGCCTGCGCGACATCACCAAGAGTTTTGGTGCCGTGCAGGCTCTGCAGCACGTGGACCTCGACATCCCGGCCGGCCAGGTCACCGCATTGATCGGTGACAACGGTGCGGGAAAGTCGACGTTGATTAAGACCGTGTCCGGTATCTGGGCGCCCACCAGCGGTTCCATGTACTGGCAGGGTCAAGAAGTGCACGTGCACACTCCGCGTGACGCCACGCACTTGGGTATCGCGACCGTGTACCAGGACTTGGCGCTGTGCGACAACCTCGACATCGTGCAGAATATGTACCTGGGTCGCGAAGATACCAAGGTGGGTCTGCTCGACGAGATCTCCATGGAGCTCGCGACGACCAAGACCCTTAAGGATTTGTCGGTTTCGACGGTCAAGTCGGTACGCCAACTGGTGGGCTCGCTCTCGGGTGGCCAGCGCCAAGCGGTCGCCGTCGCGCGCGCCGTCATGCGCGAGTCCAAGCTGGTGATCCTCGACGAACCCACCGCGGCGCTGGGCGTTTCCCAGACCGCACAGGTCTTAGACCTGATCAAGACCCTCTCGAGCCACGGTATCGCCGTGCTCGTCATCTCTCACAACCTGAACGACGTGTTCTCCGTGGCCGACCGCATCGCGGTGATGTACCTGGGGACCCTCGTCAGCCACGGCCCCATTGCCAACTACGATCGCAACAGCGCAGTGGAAATGATCACGACCGGTAAATCCGATCGTGTGGCCGCGCTCGCCGCTTCGAACTGAAAGGTTCTCACTCGTGTCTACCGAGACCACCACTGAGATTTCCGCATCCGCGGCGCAATCCCCCGACGTCCTACGTTTGATGCTCAAGCGTTTTCGTCGGGGTGACAGCGGAATGATTCCCATCGTCATCGGCTTGATCGTGCTGGCGGCGTACTTCCAGATACGTAGTTCCGTCTTCTTGTCGACGGGGAACCTGACCAACCTGATGGTCCAGGCCACCATCTTCGTCCTCTTGGGCATCGCCGAGGTCTGGCTCCTCCTGCTGGGCGAGATCGACCTGTCGGCCGGTTTCAACGCGGGTCTGGCCGGGGCCATCGCGGTCATCCTGGTGGACCAGCAGTTCCACTGGTCCTGGTACTTCGCCGTAGGCCTCGCGCTCATCGCCAGTACCGGCTTCGGGGCGTTGTGGGGCTTCCTGGTCATCGGTCTGCGACTGCCGTCGTTCATCGTGACCCTGGCCGGGCAATTGGGCCTCGAGGGTCTGGTGCTATGGATCGTGGACTCTCAGGGAACCGGTGGATCGATCTCGATCCACGAGCCGGTCCTCTACAACATCGTCTACGGCGACTTCACCCCCCTCTTCACCATTATCTTCATCGTGGTCACGGTCCTCGGGCTCTCCTTCTCCCTGGTGCGGACGAACGCGAGTCGTGCGTCGCGCAACCTCGAGTCGGTCCCCATGCTGTTGATGCTGCTGCGCATCGCCGGTCTGGTGATCGGCGGGGGACTGCTCATCTGGATCTTCAACTCCAATCGCGGTAAGTTCACCCCGATTCACGGCATGCCCTTCGCGATCTTGATCGTGGGCGTGGTCCTGGGCGCGTGCACCTTCATCATGAACAAGACCAAGCCCGGTCGCTACCTGTACGCGATCGGCGGCAACGCCGAGGCGGCGCGGCGCGCCGGTATCGCGGTCAATCGCTACCGTCTCATGGCCTTTATGATGACGGGCCTCATTTCGGGCATCGCCGGCCTGGTGTACGTGTCCAACCTGAACGGCATCTCCGACAGCATCAACGGAGGCACCCTGGTGCTCTACGCCGTGGCCGCGGCGGTCATCGGCGGCACCAGCCTGTTCGGCGGGCGCGGCAAGATGGTGCACGCGCTCATCGGTGGCGTCGTCATCGCGACGATCTACAACGGCATGGCCTTGATCCAGTTGGGGGCCCCCCAGCAGTACATCGCCACCGCCCTCGTCTTGTTGGGCGCGGTCACGATCGATTCGCTGGCGCGTCGCGGCAGCACCATCGTCAAGTAGGGCGCGCTCCGAGCGCGGCACCGAGTACGCCCCGGCGTATCTTGCCGTTGGCCGTGCGCGGGATCGCCGCCACGTAGTGGACCTCCTTGGGCTTCGCCCAGGGTCCGATACGGTCGTGCGCGGTGGCGCCGATGGTCTCGTCGAGGTCGTGTCGGTCGCTCACGACCAGGGCGACGATACGTTGTCCCCACTCCTCGTCGTCGAGGGCGGTGACGGCCACGTCGCGTACGCCGGGAATCGACGCGAGGACTACCTCGAGGTCGTCGGGCCACACCTTCTCGCCGCCGGTGTTGATGACGTAGCCCAGTCGTCCGCGCACGCGTAGGACACCGTCGAGGACTTCGCCCGCGTCGCCGGTGGGG
>JAKCEC010000027.1 GCA_021841725.1 Actinomycetes bacterium
GGTGCACCACGACCACGTCGTGCCAGCCGTCCGCGACCAGAAGGTTGGATCCGTTGCCCAGGGCCACCACGCGCCGACCCGACGAGACCAGGGGTGAGGAGAACGCCGCCACGTCCGCGTCGCTCGACCAGGACACCAACGCGGCGACGGAGCCCCCGACGCGATAGGTGGTGCGCGGCCCGACGGGTTCGTCGTAGCGCACGCGGTGGCTCGCGCCGAGGAAGGGCGCGTCGTGGGGTGCGCCGCGGCGCGCCGGGGCCGGTGCCTCGCCCGCGGGTGGACGGGTCACGTCGGTCAAGTGCTCGAGGACCCGCGTCACGTCGCCCGCGCCGAGGATGAGGACCAGGTCGAGGGGCGCGCGACGTTGCTCGAGCGCGCGCGCCGCGTCCGACAGTGTGGCGACGTAGTGCGCCGTCGTGCGCGCACGCTCGTTCACGAAATCGGCCAAGAACTGACCGGTGACGCCCTCGGCGTTGGGTTCACCCGCGTGATAGATATCGGTCACGATCACCTCGTCGAGCGCGTCGAAGGCGGGGGCGAAGTCGGCCCCGATGAGGAGCGTGCGCGTCACCCGGTGAGGCTGGAAGACGGCCACCACGTGCTGGTAACCCGCCGCGCGGGCCGCGTGCACCGAGGCCACGATCTCCCCCGGCAGGTGCGCGTAATCGTCCACGACGTCGACGCCGCGCCACTGGGCCACGTGCTCGAAGCGACGCGGGGCCCCGCGGAAACGGCGCAGCCCGTCACTCACGTGCGACGCCTCGACGCCCACGGCCACCGCCAGGGCCGCCGCCACGGACGCGTTGATGAGGTTGTGGCGTCCGGTCACCGCCAGTTCGATCTCGAGGTCGACGGGGCCGACCAGTCGGGCCCGGCCCCCCCGGCGCTCGAGCACCTCGTCCTCGAGGCGCCACCACGACGACGCGTCGGTGCCCACGCTGATCACCTCTCGCGCCAACCCGGCCGCGACGCGGGCGGCACCGGGGTCGTCGCCCCACACCACCACCGGGCCCGTGGTACGCGCCAGGACCCCGTGAAAGGCCGCCTCGAGGTTCTCGAGCGTGCCGTAGTGATCCAGGTGATCGGCCTCGACGTTGAGCAGACCCAGCGCGTACGGGGCCAACTCCGCGAAGGCCCCGTAGCTCTCGTCCACCTCGGCCAAGAGATCCCCCGTGCCGTAGTGGCCGCCGAAGCCCAGACCCCGCACGCCAGCGCCCAGGAGACGGCCGTCGTCGCGTCCGGCGGCGGCCATGATGTGCGCCAGCATGGAGGTGGTCGTGGTCTTGCCGTGCGTGCCGGCGACGCCGATGAGTCGGGTCATCGTCGCGAGCTCCGCCAGGACCGTGCGCCGCGCCAGGAGCACGCGGCCGGTGGCCTGCGCCGCCAGGAGCTCCGCGTGGTCGCGGGCAATGGCCGGTGACCACAGCACCACGTCGGCGTACTCCACGTGGGCCGCGTCGTGGTGGTCGCTGACGCCGACGCCCATCTCTCGCAGCTGTCGCAGAACGCCGGGGTTCGCGACGTCGCACCCGCTCACCTCGCAGCCGTACTCGCGTAGCAGCACGGCGAGGGAACTCATCCCCGCGCCCCCGACGCCCACGATGTGGACGCGTCGGCCCCGCGCGAAGTTCACGACCCCTCCGCCAACGACGTGATGACCTGCGCGATGTGCGTCGCGGCGTCGCGGCGCCCGAGGGCGGCGCTCGCGCGCGACATCTCCTCGAGGACCCCGGGTCGCAACATCTCGTCCACCGTGGACGCCAGCGCCGCGCCGGTGCACGCGGCGTCACTGAGTCGTCGCGCCGCGCCGGCCACCGCGAGGGCGTCGGCGTTGTGCGTCTGGTGGTCCCCGGGAGCGCCCGGGAGCGGGACGAGCACGGCGGGCACCGCCAACGCGGTGAGTTCGGCGACGGTGGTCGCCCCGGCGCGACAGATGGCGACGTCCGCCACCGCCCACCACGTGGGCATGTGGGCGAAGTCGATGACGCGATAGTCGAGTCCCTCGAGTGCCGGGCGCGCGGCGCGCACCATCTCGTAATCGCGTCGCCCCGTCACGTGCACCAGCGTCACGTCCGAGCGCTCACGCCAGAGCGCCGCCAAGTCGAGGACGGCCCGGTTGACCCGCGCGGCCCCGAGCGATCCGCTCATCACCACCACCACGCGACGCGCGGGGTCGATCGCGGGGTCGATCGCGGCCTTCGCGCGCTCGCGCGCGCTGGCGCGCCGATCCACCGCCAGGACCTCGGCGCGCACCGGGGCGCCGGTTACCACGACCCCCGCGCCGTCGGCGCCCAGGGCGAGGCAACGGACGCTGGCGAATCGGGCCAGGGCGCGGTGGGTGGCGCTGGGCGTGGCGTCGAGGTCCACCAGGACGAGGGGCCGGCGCCACAGCACCGCCGCACTCGCCACGGCCGCCGCGGCGTACCCGCCCACCGAGACCACCACCCGGGGTCGCCAGCGGCCCACCTCCACGAGGGCGCGCGCGAGGGCCCCCGCCAGGGCCACGAGAGCGCCGGCGTTGTCGCGCCACGCGCGCGCCGACAGAGAACGACGGATGCCCCGACCGGGGAGCAGCGTGAGCGCGATGGGTCCGCCCCCGAGCAACGCCTCCTCTTGACCGCGGCGCGAGCCCACGTAACGGATGTCGCGCGGCGCGACCCCCGCCGACACCAGGGCGTCGGCGATGGCCTGCATGGGAAAGATGTGACCCCCGGTCCCACCCCCGGTGAGAACCACGGGGCCGGTCACGATCGCGGCGAGCGCAGGGGGCGGCGAGGCGCCGGGTGCGGGCGGAACGAACGCGACGGCGAGGCCAACGCGAGGAAACCGGGCTGCGTCGCGGCGATGTCGAGATGCGTCGAACGACTGCGGTCGTGCGCCACGTTGTAGAGGAGCCCCACCGCGGCCAGTTCGGTGATGAGCGCGGTACCGCCGTAGGAGAAGAAGGGTAGGGGAATGCCGGTCACCGCCCAAAAGCCTACGACCGACGCGATGTTGATCACGGCTTCGAGGATGATCCAGGCCGTGATCCCCACCACCAGGAGGCGATACGCCTCATTGGTGCACTGGCGCGCGATGCGCGTGGCCACCATCAAGAAACCGACGAAGAGCGCGATGACGCTGAGCGTCCCGACCAGGCCGAGCTCTTCACCGATGATGGTGAAGATGAAGTCGGTGTGGGGATTGGGCAGGAGGCCCCACTTCTCGCGGCTGTGGTCCAGCCCCAGTCCCGTCAGGCCCCCCGCCCCGAGGCCGATGCGCGACTGCAGCAACTGGTAGCCGCTGGTGGACAGGTTCGCGTTGGGGTGCAGGAACGAGATGAGGCGACGCACGGAGTAGGGCTCGAGCATCGCGTACACCGCCATGACCGGCACGCCCAGGAGCACGGTGGCCCCGAGGACCTGTCGCGGCAGACCCGCGACGAAGAGCACCGTCAGAGCGATGGCGACGATGACGGTGTCGGTACCCACGTCGTGCTCGAGCAGGATGAGACCGACCCCCAACAACAGGGGTGACAGCCACAGCGCCAGGTGTTGCCAGTTGCCGATGCGCTGGTGGTGGTGTTGGACCACCCAGACGACGTAGAGGACCACGAAGAGCTTGAAGAACTCCGAGGGCTGGATCTGTATGAAGGGGGTCGGCAGCCAGCGCTTGCCCCCGTTCACGGTGATCCCCACCGCCTCCACCGCCATCAACAAGGTGAGCCCGACGGCCACCAGGGCCGGGGCGAGTCCCGTCACCCAGGCCAAACGCACCCTCGCGGCGAGCCAGAAGACGACCGCGCCGATGGCCAGGTACATCACGTCGCGGATGGCCAGGGCGAACGAGGTGCCCCCGTTGAGAGCCGACTGGGCGTCGCTGGCCGAACCCACCATCACCGTGCCGTAGCCCACCATCAACGCCGTGATGAGCAGCAGCGACGTCGCGGCGCGGTCGCCGCGAGGGAAGGGCTGCAGGACGCGCTCGAGTACGCGGGCCACGGTCTAGACCACCTTCGCCGTGCGCACGAAGTCGCCGTAGAAGATGCCCAGGCCGAGCGCGACGAGGAGGCCGGCCAGGATCCAGAAGCGGATGATCACCGTGATCTCGGGCCACCCGCGCAATTCAAAGTGGTGATGGAAGGGGGCCATGCGAAAGATCCGACGTCCGAAGACCCGAAAGCTCACCACCTGCAGGATGACCGAGGCCGTCTCGGCGACGAAGAGCCCGCCGATGATCGGCAATAGGAGGTCCAGGTTCATCAGCAGGCACAGCGATCCCAAGCCGGTCCCGATGGCGAGGGAGCCGGTATCGCCCATGTAGATCTTGGCCGGGGCCGCGTTCCACCACAGGAAGCCGAGGCTCGCGCCCACCAGTGCGACCGCGACCAGTCCGAGGTCGAGCGCCGCGTGAAGGTGGTAGATGGCGAAGTGGCGAAACTGCCAGTACCCAATGATGGCCAGGACGCCAAAGCAGAACGCGGCCGAACCGGCGGCGAGGCCGTCGAGGCCGTCGGTGAGATTGACGGCGTTCGAGGAGCCGATGACCACGAAGACGGCCAGTGCGACCCACCCGATCTCGGAGAGGTTCCAACCTGGCAGGTTGACCCGCGTGAAGGAGAGGTGCGTCGAGGTGTGCACCCATCCGATGGCGAAGGTGGCGAAGGCGCCCGCGATAATCAACTGACCGGCGAATTTTCCGCGCTTCTTCAAACCCAGGTTGCGCGAATTTCGAATCCCGAGGTAGTCGTCGAGCAGACCCAGCACGCCCGAGGCGATGGTCACGCCCATCGCGAGGATCCCCCCCCGGGTGAAGACGATGGAGGTACCGACGTGACCCATCAGGTAGCCGACGACGGCGGCGGCCACGATCACGACACCGCCCATCGTGGGCGTGCCCGCCTTGGCCAAGTGGCTCTCGGGGCCGTCCTCGCGGATTTGTTGGCCCAGCGAGCGACGTCGCACGAAGCGGATCCACCAGGGCGTTACGAAGAGAGCGAACAAGAACCCCACGCCGCCCGACTCCATCAAACTCAGCACTACTGCTCCCTCACCAGCTCGCGCACGACCGCGCGGTCGTCGAAGGCGACCACGCGCTCGGCGAACGTCTGGGTGGTCTCGTGGCCCTTGCCGGCCACCACCACCACGTCACCCGCACGAGCGTCCGCCAACGCTCGTGCGATGGCCGTGCGCCGGTCAACTTCGCGAACGACGTTCGCGGCGCCGGCGGCGCCGGCGACGATGGCATCAATAATGGCATCTGGCGCCTCGTGACGTGGATTATCCGAGGTCACAATGGTCACGTCGGAGAGTTCGCTCGCCACGCGGCCCATCACCGGTCGTTTCGCGGTGTCGCGATCGCCCCCGCAGCCGAACACCGTGAGCACGCGACTGGCACCCAGGTCCCGCACCGAGCGCAACAGCCGCGCCAGCCCCTCGGGAGTGTGGGCGTAGTCGACGACCACCGAGAAGGCACCGTGGTGGACGACCTCGAATCGCCCCGGCACCGGTGCCACGTCGGCCATGGCCGCAGCGACCGCGGCGTCGTCGGCGCCGAGTTCGCCCACCAGGGTCATGGCCACCAGTGCGTTGTCGATGTTGTAGTCACCGATGAGCGAGGTATTGACCAGGTGGCCGCGCCAGAAGAAGATGGTGCCGCCCATCGTGGCGACGACGTCGCGCGCGTGCGCGCGAGAGACGGGCGTCACCGACAACGGCGTCGTGGCGGCCAGGCGCGCGCCGTAGGGATCGTCGACCCAGATCACCGCCCGCGACGAGTAGTCGGGGGTGAACAATCGAGCCTTGGCGTCGAAGTACGCCTCCAGGGTCCGGTGGTAGTCCAGGTGGTCGTGACTCAGGTTGGTGAACGCGACGACCGCGAAGCGTGTTCCCTCCACGCGGTGCTGGTCGAGCGCGTGACTCGACACCTCGATGGCCACCACCGACGTCGCCCGCCGGTCGTCGAATTCCTGTCGCACCTGCGCCAGGGTCCGGTAGAGCTCGGGGGCGGCGGGCGTCGTGCGCTCGTTGGTGAGAGTTCCAATAGTGGCGCCGTTCCAGCCGATCGCGCGCGCGAGTTCACCCACCAGGGTCGTGACGGTGGTCTTGCCATTGGTGCCGGTGACCCCCACCAGTTCGAGCCCCGTCTCGGGGTGGTGACTCAACGTCGCGGCGGCGTGGGTCAGCGCGCGATAGATGCGCGATTCGGGAATGACCATCACCGGAACGGGCGCCTTGACCTCGTGGGGCGCCACCACCGCCACCGCCCCGAGGTCGGCGGCGTGCGCCGCGAACCGGGCCCCGTCAGTCGTCGAACCGGCGAGGGCGAAGAAGAGGGTGGGGAACTCGCAGCGCCGCGAATCGATTTCGACGTGTTCCACCTCGACGCTGGCGGTGTAGACGTCGAGTGATTCGTCGTCGAAGACGTCGCCCAGTTGCATCACGTCACGTCCGAGGAGATACTGGCACCGGCGCCGGTCATGGGCTTGACGATCGTACCGGTGGACGGGATGCCGTAATGGCGAAGGGCGTAGCTCATCACCTGTTGGAAGACGGGGGCCGCGGCCGAGCCACCGAAGATGGTGGTTTCGGGGCGTTCAATGACCACGATCATCGACAACACCGGATTATTGGCCGGGGCGTAGCCCACGAAACTGGCGTTGTACTGACCGACCAGGAGCTTGTCCTTACCCGGGTAGGGGATACTCGCGGTACCCGTCTTGCCCGCGACGCGATAGCCCGGGATGATGGCGTTCGTGCCGGTGCCGGCGAGGACCACCTCTTCGAGCATGCTGTTCATGGTGGCGGCCACCGCGGGGCTGAGTGCCTCGCGCGTGACGTTGGGTGCCACCGCCTTGGTGACGCCGTTCGGTTCGACGTAGCCGCGCACCAGTCGTGGTTCCACGAAGACGCCACCGTTGGCGATCGTGTTGAAGGCGTCGAGGACCTGAATGGGGGGAATGGCGTCGACCTGCCCGATCGGCAGGGCCGCCTGGTCACTGGCGTACCACTTGGAGGCGTCGACCAGCAGTCCCGCCGTCTCTCCGGGGAAGTTGACGGAGGTCAGTTGGCCGAAGCCGAGGCGTTGCACCTGGGCCAGAAGTCCGTTCTCCCCCACGCGAGCGCCAATCTCGTAGGTACCAATATTGGACGACTGGGCCAGGACCTGCGTGGCGCTCAGCCGTTCGGTACCGTGGTTCTCCGCGTCGTGGAACGTACGGCCGCCGACGATGATGGAGTTGGGAATCGTGAAGACCGTCGACGGCGTGATCAAGCCCGCGCTCAACGCCGCCGAGAACGTGACGACCTTGAAGACCGAGCCGGGTTCGTACGCCTGCGTGAACCCCAGATTGTTGATGGTCTGTTGAATCCCGGGCACACCGATCGAGGTGCCCCACGCGGGAATCGGGCCGAGGACCCCCGCGGGTGTGGCGGTGTTCACCAACGACGCATCCGCCAGGATCTCACCCGTCTTGACGTCCATGACGAGCGCGACCCCGGTGAGTCCACCGTCGGCGCGCAGTTGGGTGGCCAGGGCGCGCTCGGTCACGAATTGCAGCGGGGCGTCGATGGTGAGTTCCAGACCGACGCCGGGCTGGGCGGGCTTGATCACGCGACTGTAGGTACTCGGCAGGGCGACGCCCGAGGTGGAGACGAATTCTCGCGTCACCCCGGTGAGACCGGCCAGGCTGGATTGGTACTGGTACTCCAGACCGGTCGATCCGGCGCCGCTCGCGTTCGTGCGCCCGAGCAGGGACTCGGCGAGGGTGCCGTTGGGGTAGGACCGACTCGACGCGTCTTGCACGACGATGCCGGGGAAATTGCCGTTGGCGATCAATCGACCGTCGGTCAGGTCGAGTTGACCGTTCAAGATTACGTAGCCGCTACCCGGACCGCGCTTGGACAACAGTTTGGTGAGTGGACCCACCGGGACCTTCACCAGTCCACTCAGGGCCTGCGCCTCCAGGGCCGGCGCAGCAATCTGCATATCGTCGGCGATTACCAGCGACGTCGGCTCCGATATCGCCAGGACCTGCCCGTTACGGTCGTAGATGCCCGCGCGCAGCGCGTTGGTCGTCAGGTCGTGACGGACCTGATCCACCGACAATTGGGCGTAGTAGGGGTGATTCACCACCTGGAGGGCGACGAGGCGCAGACTCAGCGCGGCGAAGAGGACGATGAAGATACCCCGGACCAGTTGGAGTCGCCGAGGGGAGAAGGAAGACCTCGCGGTGCGCTGGTGAAGTTGACCGCGATAGTGCGTCGGGGACGAGTGCGCGCTCACCGCTGCGTCCTTGATGTGACCGGCGCGTAACCGACAAACTTCGGCAGGGGCAGGATCGCATCAAGCGACGTGGTGGGGACCTGGGTCACCGAAGTGGGGTTCACGAGGTGCAGTGTGGTGGCCTGAGAGACCACCACACTCGGGGTGGAGAGGTTGGTGAAAGTACCGACCTGGGTCGCGTAGGTCGACTGCGCCTGCAGGACCTCGCTCTGGAGTCGGTGGAGTTCGACTTGTCGATTGGTCTCGAGCATGGAACCACAGAGCGACAGCAGCACCGCCGCCACGACGAGGGCCACGGATTTCTGTACGACGGAGATTGACGCCAGACGACCCTGGGGGGAGGCGTGGCGCGGCCGCGTCTCACGACGGGTCGTCGGCGTGGGGGTGGTGCGCGTCGCGGGGCGCACTCGCGGAGGCGTGGGACGCGACGGTGCGCGCGGGAAGGTGACGTCGCGACGTGGCAGCGAGATGACGCTCACGAGGGGACCTTCCGTGCGGTCCGCAGCCGAGCGGAACGCGCCCGGGGATTGGCCTCGATCTCGGCGGCGCTGGCCAATCGGGCGCTGGCGCGCGTAAGGATGACGCGGGGCACGGCGCCGCAGACGCAACCCAACTCGTAGGGGCAGTGACAGCCCCCGGTCGAGGCTTCGTGGAGCGCGACCTTGACGGCGCGGTCCTCCCCCGAGTGGTACGAGATGACGGCGAGCAAGCCGCCGGGGGCGAGGATGTTCAGAGCGGCCGCGAGCCCGAGGTCGAGTTGATTCGCCTCGTCGTTGACCGCGATGCGTAGCGCCTGGAAGACGCGCGTCGCCACGTGTCCGCGTCGGCGCGCGGCCATGGGTACCGCCCGTTCGACGGCCTCCGTGAGTTCGCCGGTGGTTTGGGGTTGACGCGCCAAAATGGACCGTGCGATGGCGCCCGCGTAGCGGTCCTCGCCGTTCGCGCGCAACAGTCGCACGAACTCGTGCAGGTCGGCGTTGGCGAGGAACTGCGCGGCCGTCGCACCCTGGGTCGGGTCCATGCGCATGTCGAGGGGGGCGTCGGCCCGGAACGAGAAGCCGCGACTCGATTCGTCGAGTTGGTGCGAGGAGACTCCGAGGTCCATCAACACCCCGGTGATCGGCTCGCCGTCGAGGAAGTCCGCCTGTTCGGCGACCACGTCCGCCATGGTCGCAAACGTGGCGGCGACGATGCGCACGCGCGAGGCGTACGCGGCGAGACGCTGGGTGGCGGCGGTGCGCGCCGCGGGATCGCGGTCGATGCCGAGGAGGCGGCGCGGCGTCGAGGCGGCCAGTAACGACGCCGCGTGTCCGCCGCCGCCCAACGTGGCGTCGACGATCACTCCAGTGCTCTGACTGGCGAAGAACTCGACGATCTCTCGTTCGAGAACGGGCTGGTGGTAGTTGTCCTGGGCCATCTGCAGCCTTTCAATCGCCGGACGCGAGGGGCGGGCGGAGAATGGTGCCCCTTCACGTTCGGCGATTGCCAGGCTGCGCATGGTCCGCGGCCGATACCTCGTTATTTCCCCCCTCACTCGTCACTGCCTCGGATGAACGTCTCCTCGGCGGTGCTCACTTGCTCGGCGTACCGCTGGGGATTCCACAGTTCGACGTGGTCGAGGTTGCCCGCGACGATGACCTCGCCGGTGAGTTGAGCGAAGTCCCTGATCACCGGCGGCAGGGCGAAGCGACCTTGTCGGTCAATCTCAACCTCCGACGAGTTCGTGGCCCAGAATCTCGATTGACGTCGTTCGTGCGCGCTGCCGTGACGGCCCGCCTCCAGGTACTCCGCACTCTTGCGGGTGAATTCGCCGGGGGTCCACAGGGCCACGCAACCATCCATATTCGGGCTCAAATGGCCGCCGTTCTCGAAGTCCCGGCGGAATCGCGCGGGGAGGATGAGTCGACCCTTGTCATCCAGCGAGTGCTGAAATTGGCCGACGAACAACGACATGACTCCCCTTTAACGAATCTCCACTTTACTCCATTTCGCTCCACCATACCCCACTAGAAACCACATCCCGCCAATTTGTGACGAATTTGGGTCAAAAGTCTGAGGTCGAGGTGCGCGAGACCCCGAGTGCGAAGTTGGGGCGAGGTCGGCCCGCGCGATTCGCGGACTACGCGAGGAGCATGAGCTGGCGGACCTCGATGGGGCGCGAGAGTTCCACCAGGGCGGCGGTGACGTCGTCGCCGTCGAGTCCGAGGGTTCCCAGGGTGTGGTGATCCAGGGCGTCGGGCAATCCCGCGGGAACTTCGCTCAGCAATTCCAGAATCGGATCCGACGATCGTGAGGGCAGCACGCTCGACACGAAGACCCCTTCACGTACTCGCCACTGGGTGACCCCGACGGTCTTGCGCCCGTCGACGAAGACCTCGCCGGGGCCGCGGCCCGCGAAGCACGCGACGCGCCACGCGGGGTCGCCCTCGAGCGATCCGGCGTGCACGAGTACCTGGTGGGACAATCGCGCGGCGAGGACCCGTTGCCACCACTCGCCCACTCGCTTCGACGTGACGTGCAGGTCACTCGACCATCGCGCATCGCCGGAGGGAATCCACCAATCCACCCAGACGTCCTCGGGCTGCAACAACACGACACCGCCGCCGCCTCGTCGACGGCGCAGGGCGACGCGTTGACGCAACTCCTCGTCGAGCACCGAGACGGACTGGCTACTGCCCAGCACGAAGGTCGCCACCGCGGGCCGTACGACGAACATCGTGGGCGCGCTCAACGTACGTAACACGTCGTAGTCGTAGAGTTCCTCGAGGACGTCGTCGGTCACGAGGCGCGCGGTAAGAAGGGGGCCCAGAGCGGATCGGGATCGGGGACGTGTCGCCAACGCCACCACGGCCCGTCGGGGACCCGGGGCTCGAAGTGCATGCGCCAACCGATCTCTTCGAGGAGTCGGTCGCCTTTTTGCATATTATGCCGGCGACACGCCGCTACCACGTTGGTCCACTCGTGACGACCACCGCGACTCCGGGGCACCACGTGATCGATGGTGTCGGCGTGTTCGAGGCAGTAGGCACACCGGTAACCGTCGCGCAAGAGCAACGAGCGCCGGGTGAGCGGAGGGGTGCGCACCTTGGGTGGCAGACGCACCATGTCGTGCAGGCGCACGATGGAGGGGATCGTGACGCTGGTCGAACTCGAACGACACACCGGCGGCTCCTCGGCGGTGGCGATGGGCTCGGCGCGGCCCGCCAGGAGCAGGACGACGGCTCGACGCTCGCTCACGAGCTGCAGTGGTTCGAAGGTGGCGTTAAGGAGAAGGACGCGCCCCACGAGTAAAAACTACCCTCTCACGTCTTGACGCACGGACCAGCGCGCGACCGCCACCACGTCGCGCGCCGTCATGGCGGCGCCGGCGCCCATCGCGGTCGTCACGCGAAATTCCCAGTAGTCGCGCGCCGGCACGGGGAGCCACGGGGCGTGCCGCCACCAGTGACGACGGCGCAACCGCCACGCCGCACGAAGGACGCGGGGCACGTCGGCGGGGTGCGTGATGAGCCAGCGACCGAGGCCGCGCACCCAGTAGCGGGTCACGACGCGGACCGCCACGCGACGCAGGCCGCCCCCAGGATCGGTCCGT
>JAKCEC010000028.1 GCA_021841725.1 Actinomycetes bacterium
CCCTTCCCCAAAGGCCTCGGGACTGACCGACTCGTGGCGCAGCCGAATGGTCTGGGAGGGCAGGCCGAAGACCACCTCGTGGGTCCCGATGATGCCCCCCGCGCGCAGGGACTTGACGTCGCACTCCACGACCCCGAGCGAGTGCGCGATGATCTTCGCGGTGCTCGACACGCCCTTCTTACGTCGAAAGTGCTCTTCGATGATCTCCACGTCCGCACCGGGGGTGATCAGTTGGAGGAGATTCGCCGCCAGGATGAGCAGATTGACCCCCAGGGTAATGTTGGGGGACCACAGAACCGCCGTCGCCGTACTGAGGGTGCGCAACCGTTCTTGTTCCTCGTTCGAGTACTGCGAGATGGCGGTCACTATCGGTATGGCGCGCGCGGCGGCGGCGGCCCCGTAGTAGGACAGGCCCTGGGTGCTGGAGAAGTCGATGATGGCGTCGACGGGGTACACGTCGAGCAGAACATCGATGGGCACGGCGCCACTGGAGAAGATGCGACTCTCGCCGTGATCGCCGCGGTCGAGCACGTCACTCCAGGAGTTTCGAGCGCCGTGGTCCGACTTACGCACCACCCACTCGAGGGAAGTGTCATCACACGCCACGATCGACCGAGCCACGTGTCGCCCCGTCTTGCCAATGCCGAACAATCCAATTCTCATGGGAGATCCTCCTACCGATGCACGGGTACGCGAGGTACAACGGCAGACTAAGTCGCCGAGTGTCTCGGGGGCAACGAGTTGCTGGGTGTTGCCTCGGACGCACCTGTGTACTTCCATAGAATGGTGGTGTCGGTGACGTGAAAGTAACGCTCACCTGCACGAATGTCAATCGCCGATTGGTTCGCGCTCACGCATTCGCTAATGAGATAGGAGATCCGTCGGGCCCTCGCGTGACGGCGGGCGCGCCGCTGCGGCGCACCAACGCACAGTCGCTACCATTAGCCACGAGGTAATACGTGACCAACATCCTTTTTACGGCGTTCTCCAACCGCACCGACGCGCTCGATTTGGCCAACGAAGCCGCTCGGGGACTGCGCGAAGTGGGGATCGACTCCGCGACGTACTTCCTCGATCACCCCGACGCCCCCTCGCTTGATTCTTCCACCATGGTGGTGAGCCTGGGCGGAGACGGGACGTTCTTGCGCGCTGCGCGCCTGGCCCACGAGCACGACGCCATGGTTCTCCCCGTGAATCTGGGCACCATGGGATTCCTGCTCGACGTGCCGTCGGATCAAATCGTCACCTCCGTCAAGGATGCGCTCGTGTCCGCGCGCGTGGTCGAGCGCCTCGCCCTGGCCATCTCCATCGAAGGATCGGGTACGAGCGACTTCGCCCTCAACGACGTCGTGGTCGAACGTCAGCGCGTCGGACACATGGTCCGAGTGCGTACGTACGTGGGTGACGACGAGTACCTCACCTATTCGGCCGACGGCGTCCTGGTCGCCACCCCCACCGGCAGCACGGGCTACAACTTTTCGGCGGGGGGGCCCGTCGTCGACGCGTCCCTGTCCGTGATGATTATCACCCCCATCGCTCCGCACTTCACCATCGACCGCTCGATCGTGGTGGACGCCGACACGACCGTGCGCCTCGTGGCGCACAAGAAACCGGCGGCGGTGGTCGCCGACGGGACTGAGATCGGTGTCATCGAGCCCGGCCAGGCCGTACTGGTTCACCGCAGCCCCACGCCGGTGCGCGTCATCTCCTCGGGCGCCTTCGAGCTCGGTGTGCGCCTACGCCAGAGCCTTCGAGAGGGCCATGCCTAAGGCCCAACTGCTCGAACTCTACGCTCGGGCCCTGGGTGTCATCGAGGAGGCGCACATTGAATTTGGCGAGGGGTTCAACGTGCTCACTGGTGAGACGGGGGCGGGCAAGACCCTCCTGGTGGGCGCCCTCGAACTCTGCCTCGGGGCCGACGCGGCGGCGTCGCGCGGAGCCCTGCGAGGCGACTCGCGCGCCGTCGCCCTCTTCGCCCTCGAGAACGGCACCGAGGTTCATTTCGCGCGAGAGTCCTCCGCGTCGAACCGATTGCGGGCGTCGCTCAACGGCGAGCCCTCCAGTGCCGACGTGCTGCGCCAACGCGCCGCCGAGGTGATCGTCATCCACGGACAACACGACTCCCTGGCCCTGCGCTCGCGCGCGGAGGTGCTGCGACTCGTTGACGCCGCCGGGGGGGTGCGCGTCGACGAGTTGCTCGACGTCCGGCGCGAGATGGGCGCCCTGCTGGGCGAACGTGAGACCCTGGGCGGTGACGCCGCGAGTCGCGAGCGCGAGCGCGACTTCGTGGGATTCCAACTCGCGGAGTTGCGCGACGCGCAGCTGCACGACGTCCACGAACTCGACGACACGCTCGAAGAGCTGACGCGACTCAGCGCCCTGCGGGAGGCCCAGAGTGTGCTGCTCGCGGTGATTGACGAGTTGGACGGTGACGACGATCAGGTGATTCTGTCGCGCTGGGCCCACGTGATCGCGCGGCTTCCGCGCGGCGTCGGCGTCGACGACCTGCGCGAGGAGATGTCGAATGTCCTCGACACGGGCCGCGCCCTCGTGCACGAGCTCAGCGTGCGCGCCCAACCCGACCACGTCGACCCCGAGCACCTCGCACGACTCGAGGCCCGCGTCACGCGTCTGCAGCTCCTGGTCCGCAAGTACGGGGGGTCGCTCGAGGAGGCCGTCCTGCGACGCGACGAATTCGCCGCGCGACTCGAGGTACTGGCGGAGGCCGAGGAACGGCTGGCTGAGATCGAAGCCCACCTGGCCGACCTACGCACGCGCGAACGCGCCCTCGCCGCGCGCGCGCGCGCCCAGCGCGTGGCGGCGGGCGACGACCTGACCCAGCGGATCCGCGCGCAACTGCCACGCGTCGCGCTCTCGCACGCGACGCTGCGCTTCGTGGTTGACGGGGAAGACGGCTCGGACGTCCAACTCCTCTTCGCCCCCAACCCCGGCCAGCCCGAGGGTGCGCTACAGTCGCTCGCCAGCGGGGGGGAGTTGAGCCGAGTGTTACTGGCCCTCTCCCTCGAAACGGCCCACGGCGACGTGGTCGCGGTGTTCGACGAGGTCGACGCGGGGGTCGGGGGACAGGTGGCCCAGCAGATCGGCGAGTGCCTACGTGAAGTGGCGACGTCCCAGCAGGTGATCGCCGTGACGCACCTGGCCTCGGTCGCCGCCCAGGCCGCGCACCATTTCGTCATCGAGAAGTCGGTCTCGAGCGACGCGACGTCCACCACCGTGCGTCGGGTCACGGGCGAGGAGCGGGTACGCGAGATCGCGCGCATGCTGGCCGGCGACGCCCTGAGTGACGAGGCTCACGCCCTGGCGCGCAGATTGTTGGAATCGGTCGGCTAGTTCATCGTCTGCAACGACCCGGGACTAGTATGTAGTTCCGTGAAGAAACTCGATACCGAATGACGAAGTACATTTTCGTCACCGGAGGAGTCTCCAGCTCCCTCGGCAAGGGCCTGACGGCCTCGTCCCTGGGGCGCCTGCTCAAGTCGCGTGGCCTCAAGGTCACGATGTGCAAGCTGGACCCCTACCTCAACGTGGATCCGGGCACGATGAATCCCGGCGAACACGGCGAGGTCTTCGTCACCGACGACGGTGGCGAGACGGACCTGGACCTCGGGCACTACGAGCGCTTCATCGACGAATCCCTTTCGCGAATGTCCAATACGACCACCGGGTCGATTTACTCCAAGGTGATCGCCAAGGAACGGCGGGGGGACTACTTGGGCAAGACGGTCCAAGTGATACCCCACATCACCGACGAGATCAAGGACCGGTTACGCCGCCTCGGTACGCTCGGCGCCGACGTCGCCATCGTCGAGATCGGCGGCACCGTCGGTGACATGGAGATCATCCCGTTCCTCGAGGCCATCCGTCAGTTCCGCCGCGACGCCGGTCGTGGGAACGTCTGCTACATCCACCTGACGCTGGTGCCCTACCTCGCCCCCTCGGGCGAACAGAAGACCAAGCCCACCCAACACTCCGTGACCGAACTCCGCTCGCACGGCATCCAGCCCGACGTCATCGTGTGTCGCAGCGACCAACCCATCTCCGATGGCCTCAAGCGCAAGATCTCCCTATTGTGCGACGTGCCCAATAATGCGGTCATCTCGGCGGTCGACGCCCCGAGCATCTACGACATCCCCCTCAATATGCACCACGAGGGACTCGACCGCATCGTGTGCGACATCATGAACGTCAGTGTGGACGAACACCCCATTGACCTCTCGGCCTGGGAGGACGTGGTCCGTCGCGTGCACCACACCTCGAGGTCGTTGCGGATCGGCATCGTGGGCAAGTACGTCACCATGCCCGACGCCTACCTGTCGGTCGCCGAATCCGTTCGGCACGCGGGGTTCGCCGTGGGGGCCGCCACGCAGATCGAGTGGCTCGAGGCCGAACGAGTCCCCTCCGAGATCGACGCCCTGCGTCTGCGTCAGCTCGACGGCATCATCGTGCCCGGTGGCTTCGGCGAACGGGGCATCGAGGGCATGATCGCGACCGCGCGTATCGCCCGCGAACAGCAGATTCCCCTGTTGGGCATCTGCTTGGGTATGCAGGTGATGGTCATCGAGTTTGCGCGCCACGTCCTCGACCTGGCGGACGCCCACTCGACGGAGTTCTCCTTGACGACCTCAGCGCCGGTGATCGCCCTGATGCAAGAGCAGATGGACGTCACCGACCTCGGGGGCACGATGCGACTGGGCGCGTGTCCGGCCATGTTGGCCGAGGGCTCCCAGGTCGCCGAACTCTACGCCGCGACCGTCGTCTCCGAGCGCCACCGACACCGTTACGAATTCAATTCACGCTTCGTCGAGCGCTTCGAGTCCGGGGGCATGAGGTGCTCGGGCACGTCCCCCGACGGACGCCTGGTGGAATTCGTGGAGATGCCCGGTCATCCCTTCTTCGTGGGCACCCAAGCGCACCCGGAGTTCAAGTCGCGCCCGGACCGTCCCCACCCACTGTTCCGCGGACTCATCAACGCCGCCGGTGTGCGCGCCGAGGGCCGCGAGCCGCATATTCTCGACCCCAACTCGGTTGACGTCACGCTGTGAGCGCGGACTTCTCGATCGCGCGGCGCGAGACCCTCCTGCGCTCGCACGTCTTCACGGTGGAGCGTCGCACGGTGGCGCACCAGGGTGCTACCTACGACCGCGACGTCGCCGTGCACCCGGGCGCCGTCGCCATGGTGGCGATCAACGACCACGACCAGGTGGGGCTGGTGCGCCAGTACCGCAGCACGGTAGACCAGGTTCTCTGGGAGATCCCGGCGGGCACCATCGACGCGGACGACCACGACCCCCTCTTCAGCGCCCAGCGTGAGCTGCTCGAGGAGATGGGTGTCACCGCGTCGTCGTGGCGGCCCATCGCCACGGTGTACGTGTCGCCGGGTTGGACGGACCAGGTGATGCACATCTACGAGGCGCGCGGGCTCACCACGGTGGGTCGCGCACCCGACGGACCCGAGGAGAGGGCCGCCGAAGTGCACTGGCTCGACCGCGATCGGGTCCGCGACCTGCTCGAGGGTGGCGACGTCACCGACGCGACCTTGACCATCGGACTGCGACATTTCCTCGGAGTAAATGTCGGCTCCTGACACACTGGTCGGTGAGTACCTGCGGTGGCTCACCGTGGAGAGGGGGCGGAGTCGCGCCACCATTGAGGCGTATCGCCGCGATCTGCACTCCTTTCTCTCGTGGTGGGGGGAACGCGATCTGCGCGAGGTGACCGGCGCGGACGTCGAGTCCTACCTCAACGAGTTGCGCGACACCCGCGCGGCGAGTTCCGTCGCCCGCTCGCTCTCCTCGCTGCGCGGCTGGTGGGGGTTCCTACGCCAGGAGGGGGTGCTCACCGTCGACCCCATCGCCCACGTGACGCCGGCGCGTCGTGGACGCACCCTGCCCAAGCCATTGCCCGAGGACGTCATGGCGCACCTCCTGGACACGCTGACGACACACACCCCGGTGGACCGGCGCGACCGCGCGCTCCTCGAACTGCTCTACGGGACCGGCGCTCGCGTCTCCGAGGTCGTCGGCCTCGAACTGCACGACCTCGACTTCGACGAAGAACTGCTGCGCGTGACGGGCAAGGGCTCCAAACAGCGTCTCGTGCCCATGGGTCGCTCCCTGCGCGAGGCGCTGCGTTCCTACCTGTCGGCGGGCGGGCGCCCGGAGTTCCCCAAGCCCCGCGCCCACGCCTTCCTCTTCGTCAACACCCGCGGCGGGCCCCTATCGCGCCAGGGCGTCGACTTGATCATCGCCTCGCGGGCGCTGCGCGCCGGCGTCGACCGATCGACTGTCAGCGCCCACGTCTTTCGACACAGTTGCGCCACCCACATGCTGGCCCACGGCGCGGACATCCGCGTCGTGCAGGAGCTCCTCGGGCACGCTTCCATCGCCACCACGCAGCTGTACACCGCGGTGTCGATAACCTCATTGCAACGCATCTATGCCGACGCCCACCCCCGAGCCCACGACTGACGAGGCCGCGCACCCGTGATCACCTTCTACTACCTCCTAGCCATCGTGCCCTCGATCATCCTGCACGAGATCAGCCACGGTTTCGTGGCCAACCTCTGCGGTGACCCGACCGCCAAGAACGCCCACCGGCTGACGCTCAACCCGCTGCGCCACATCGACCCCTTCGGGACCATCCTGCTGCCGTTCCTGCTCATCGCCACGGGCTTGCCCGCCTTCGGGTGGGCCAAGCCCGTTCCCGTTAACGTCGCGCGTCTTCGCAAACCCCGCTCCCAGTCGCTCTACGTGTCACTCGCCGGACCACTGACCAACATCATCCTGTCCGCCATCGCCTTCGTCTACGTGCACTACGAGCTGCACCACGCCAGCGCGGCGATCATCAACTCGAGCACGTCCTTCTTCACGTTCATGGTCTTCTTCGGCGTCGTCAACCTCATCCTCGCGGTCTTCAATCTCCTGCCGATTCCGCCCCTGGACGGGTCCGCCGTCATCGAACGACTCGTGCCGGCGCGCCACCTGCCGCGCTACTACCAACTGCGCGCGCGCGCACTGCCGTTCCTCATGGGCGCCCTGATCCTCAACGCCCTGACCCTGCACGTCGGTGCCACCTGGCTCTCCAGCCTCGAGCAGCACTGGATCGACCTCGTGCAGCGCTAGAGACCCATCGCCTCGGCGGCGCGCCGGTACAGCGGGCCCGCCACCGCCGCCGCCTTCTCGGCCCCTCGCGCGGCCAGGACGCGCAGCGCACCCTCGTCGGGACGTATCTCGCGGTAGCGCCGCTGGATCGGTTCCATCGAGGAGATGACGAGCTCGGCCAGGTCCTTCTTCAGGTCGCCGTAACGGTCGTAGCGCGACGCGACCGCGTCGGGCGTCTCAGCGGAGAAGCTCGCGTAGAGCTCGAGGAGGTTCGAGAGTCCGGGCTTCTTCTCCTCGTCCCAGCGCACCTCGTTGTCGGTGTCGGTGACCGCCCGCATCACCTTGCGCTCGATGTCGCGAGGTTCGTCGTGCACGTAGATGAGACCGAGCGGACTGGCCAGGGATTTGGACATCTTGCGCGTCGGCTCTTGGAGGTCCATGACCCGCGCCGACGCCGTCGGCTGCACGCCGACGGGCACCGTGAAGACCTCGCCGTAGCGGTTGTTGAAGCGTTCGGCAATCTCGCGCGTCAGTTCCAAGTGCTGGCGTTGGTCGTCGCCGACGGGCACCTCGGTCGCGGAGTAGAGCAGGATGTCGCCCGCCATGAGCACCGGGTACGTGAGCAGACTGACCCGGTAGCCCTCCTGGCGCGACGCCTTCTCCTTGAACTGCGTCATGCGCGAGAGTTCGCCGTAGCTGGCCACGCACTCCAGCAGCCAGTTCATTTGCGCGTGGTAGGGCACCTGGCTCTGCACGAATACGGTGCAGACGTCGGGGTCCAGGCCCGCCGCCACCAGGGTGGCCAAGTAGTCCAGCGTCTGCTGGCGTAGACGGGCGGGCTCGATCTGCAGGGTGAGGGCGTGTAGATCGACGATGCAGTAGAAGGCGTCGACGTTCTGCGCCGCCACCCACTGACGGACCGCGCCCACGTAATTGCCGATGTGCATGGAGCCCGAAGGCTGGATTCCCGAGAGGATGCGCATGGACCAATCGTAGAGGAGGCGCGGTGGCGCGGATTTACTAGAGTGACCCTGTGACCTACGTCGTGACGACGCCGTCCTTCAGCGGACCCATCGAAGTGCTACTGCAACTCATCAGCAGTCACGACGTCGACATCCTCGAGGTGCCCCTCGCCCCCGTCGTGGACGACTTCGTCGCGACCCTGCGCGACGGCGCGACCTCGCGGGACGTCGAAGAGCTCTCCGAATTCCTCCTGATCGCCTCCATCCTCTTGGAACTCAAGAGTCAGCGACTCCTGCCCGGTCGGGACAGCACCGAGCCCGATGAGGAATTCATTGGCTGGGAGGAACGCGACGTGCTCCTCGCGCGCCTGTTGGAGCTGCGCACGTACGCGAGTCTGTCCGACACCTTCGTCGGACTCTTCGAGCGGGCGGCTAAGTCGTTCGCTCGCCTGCGCGGCATCGACGAGGGCTTCGTGGTGCGCCCCCCCGACCTTCTGGCGGGGGTCACCACCGCACAACTCGCGGCGGCCTACCTACGCGGTATCGAAGAGAAACCGGTGCCGGTCGTGCGCCTGCACCACGTGACGGTGGACGCGGTGACCGTCGCGGAGACGGTGGTCGTCCTCGCCCAACGCCTACCCGGGCTGGGCCCGATGTCCTTTCGCCAGTTGACCGCGGGCCTCGAGACGCGCATCGAGATCATCGTGCACTTCCTCGCCATCCTCGAACTGTGCAAACTCGGGCACATCGACTTGGGCCAGGGGGCCACCTTCGGTGACCTGGAGATCGCCTGGATTGACGTGAATTCACGGCTTGATATGGGAAGGATCGACGCCTATGAGGGATGACGCGTCACTCGAACAGCGCCTGGAGGCGATGCTGACGGTCGCCCTGGAGCCGATCTCCGCCGAGGAGCTGGCCGACGTCGCCGAGGTCGACACCGCCGAGGTGACCTCGGCGCTACGTCGCCTTCGCGAAGAATTCCTGGAACAGCGTCGCGGCTTTCAGTTGGCGGAACTGGCCAGTGGGTGGGTGATGCAATCGTCACCCGACGTGGCGCAGTGGGTGACCCGATTCGCCAACCGCGACGTCTCGCACCGGTTGAGCTCGGCGGCCCTGGAGACACTGGCCATCATCGCCTACCGTCAACCGATCTCACGGGCGCAGATCACGGCCCTGCGCGGGGTCAACGTCGACGGCGTCGTGCGCCTGCTCGAGCAGCGCGGCTACATCGGCGAGACGGGTCGCGCGCCGGGGCCCGGTCAGTCGATCCTCTACGGCACGACCGAGCTGTTCCTCGACCGCCTGGGCCTCTCGGGCCTGCACGAGTTGCCGCCCATCGAAGACTTCCTCGTACCCGTCGAGACCGCCCAGGCCCTGGTGGCCGAGATGGCCACGACGGCCGACGACCTCGACGGGGCGTAGATGGTCGAGGGCGAACGGCTCCAGAAGACGCTCGCGCGGGCCGGTTACGGGTCCCGGCGCCTCTGCGAGATCCTGATCAGCGAGGGTCGCGTGACGATTGACGGGCGCGTGGCCGAACTCGGGAACCGGGTCGACCCGGAGGTGCAGATGATCTGCGTCGACGGCGCGATGGCGCCGGTCGCGCAGTCCAAGGTGTACTACCTCTTGAACAAGCCCACGGGCGTCGTGACGACCGCCGCGGACCCCCAGGGCCGTCCCACCGTCTTGACCCTGGTCTCGTCGAGCGTACGTATCTTTCCCGTCGGACGGCTCGACATGAATACCGAGGGTCTACTGATCTTGACCAACGACGGTCGCCTCGCACACCTGCTCACGCACCCCAGTTCCGGTATCGCCAAGGAGTACCTCGTGCGCGTCGAGGGTGACCCGTCGCCCGGCGCCCTGCGCCGACTCCGCGACGGCGTCGACCTCGACGACGGTCGCACCAGCCCGGCGCAGGTCTCGCGGGTGTCCGAGGGATTGCTACGCATCGTGATCCACGAAGGCCGTAATCGTCAAGTGCGTCGGATGTGCGCCGCGGTCGGGCACGAGGTCACTCGTCTGGTGCGCACGCGCATCGGTCCCATCCAGGATCCGACCCTGACGCCCGGGTCGTCACGGCAGTTGAGCCTGGGTGAGGTGCGCCGCTTAATGGAGGCGGTTGGAATGTCCGACGAGATCGCCTCTACGATGCCGTCATGACAAATTCACTGGTACGCGCCGTGCGCGGTGCGACGACCGTGGCCCGCAACGACGCCGAGGAGATCGCTCAGGCGACCCGCGAACTGTTATCCACCATGATCGAGAACAACGACATCGACGTGGCCGACGTCATCAGCGTCATGTTCACGACGAGTCCCGATCTCACGGCGGCCTTTCCCGCGGCGGCCGCCCGGGGTCTCGGTTTTCACACCGTGCCGCTCATGTGCGCCAGTGAGATCAACGTGCCCGGAGCCAAGCCCCTGTGCATCCGGATCATGATGCACACCTACTCCCTTCGCGCGCGCGACGAGATCCGCCACGTCTACTTGCATGACGCCCAGAACCTCCGCGATGACCTCCGCTAAACGCGCCCACGTCGTGGGACTGGGCCTCATCGGTGCCTCCCTCGCCACGTCGCTGCGCGGCGCGGGCTGGTGCGTCACGGGCGACGACCTCGACGCCGACGTCGTCGCCCTCGCGCAGTCGTCCGGGGTCATCGAGGGAAGCACGCCGGACGAGGACGTCACCCTCGTGGCCATCGCCACCCCGGCCGGCGCCGTCACCGCCGTCGCCCACGAGTACCTGTCGCGCCTCGCGAACCCCCACCTCATCGTCACCGACGTGGCCGGGGTCAAGGGCGCCATCGTGCGCGACGTCGCCGACCGACGCTTCCTCGGGGGGCACCCCATGGCGGGGTCCGAGGTACGGGGCCTCGCGGGGGCGCGGGGCGATCTCTTTCACGGCTGTACCTGGGTGCTCACCCCGACGCCGTCGACGCCGGCCGACGTCTACACGCGCCTGCACGGGTACCTGCGCGACGTCGGGGCGAACGTGGTGGCGGTGTCGCCGAGTGACCACGACCGACTGGTGGCGCTGGCCAGCCACGTGCCGCACCTGCTGGCCGGGGCCCTCATGAACCAGGCGGCCGACGCCGCGCGCGAAGACGCGGTCCTCCTGCAACTGGCCGCCGGTGGCTTCCGCGACATGACGCGCATTGCCGCGGGCGACCCCGCCATCTGGCCCGACGTCCTGTTCGAGAACCGCGAGGCCGTCTGCGCCACGTTGCTCGCGATCGAAGAACGACTCAACGACCTGCGCGACGCCCTGCTCGCGCGCGACCGACCCACCCTCGAGGCCAGCCTCACGAGTGCCGCCCTGGCGCGGCGCCAACTCCCGGGCCGGGCCCTCTCCTCCGAGGACATGGCCTACCTGCGCGTGCTGGTCGCGGACCGCCCGGGGTCGTTGGCCCAGGTCACCGTGACGGCCTCGGAGATGCTGGTGAACATCTACGACATCGAGATCGCGCACTCGGTGGAGGGCGACCGCGGTACCCTGCTCTTGAGCGTCGACGCGCGCGAGGCCGCGCGGTTCATGGACGCCCTGCGGGCCCGCGACTTCGAAGTGGTGCGCGACCGATGATGCGTCGGGTGGAGGCCGTGACGAGCCTGCGCGGGACGGTACGGGTGCCGGGCGACAAGAGCGCGTCGCACCGCGCCCTCATGCTCAGCGCGTTAGCCGCCGGTGAGAGCACCATCGAGGGTCTGTCGCCGGGCCTGGACGTCGCCGCCACCT
>JAKCEC010000029.1 GCA_021841725.1 Actinomycetes bacterium
CGACGGGTTGGCCATCTACGACACGATCCAGTACGTGAACTGCGACGTTCGGACGATTTGCGTGGGCATGGCCGCGTCCATGGGACAGTTCCTCCTCTGCGCGGGCACCAAGGGCAAGCGCTTCTCGCTGCCGCACAGTCGCATCCTCATGCACCAGCCCTCGATGGGGGGGATGCAGGGGCAGGCGTCGGACATCGCGATTCAGGCTGAGCAGATCGTGTACATGAAGTCGCTGCTCGCCGAGCGCACCGCCTTTCACACCGGACAGACGGTCGAGCGCATCGAGGCGGATTCGGACCGCGATCGCTGGTTCACCGCGCAAGAAGCTCTGGAGTACGGCTTCATTGACGCCGTGATTGATCGGTCCGCGCTGCGCCAAGGCGTGTAATGGAACAACCCACCCCACCCGTGACGGTGCACGAGGGGCTCGCGCACGCCCCCGTGCGGGTGATGAGTGCGCGCGTCAAACTCGGCACGCGCTTGGTGAATCTCTGGAATCGGCGCGAACTGCTTCGCAACCTCGTCATCTCCGATATCCGGATCAAGTACAAGGGTTCGGCCCTGGGCCTCTTGTGGTCGATGCTGGCCCCGGCCTTCACGCTGGGTATCTACTACCTCGTCTTCTCGGTGTTCTTGAAGAACGGGTACCCCAACTACGTCATCTTCCTCTTCTCCGGGCTCATCGTGTGGAACCTGTTCCAGAACGCCGTGAACTCCGCGACCGGCGTCATCGTCGACCGGGCGGGCCTGGTGAAGAAGGTGTCGTTCCCGCGCGAGATCCTGCCCCTCGCGAGCGTGGGCTCGGCGGTGATCTACTTCCTCATTCAGCTCGGTGTGCTCGCCCTCTTCCTGCTGGTCTTTCACCACGCGCCGGACTGGAGGATGCTGGCCATCTTGCCCATCACCTTCGTGACGCTCTACCTCTTCGCGTCCTCGGTGGCCATCGTGATGTCGGCCATCACCGTGTACCTGCGCGATATGAAACACCTGATGGAGGTGCTGTTGCAGTTGTGGTTCTGGATGTCGCCGGTGGTGTACTCGTACTCGAACTCCCTCGCGCCGCAGATCCACCGGCACGGTTTGACTCTGCTGTACTTCGCCAATCCGATGACGCTGTTGGTGCTGACCTTCCAACGCACCTTCTACGTCTCGACCGACGTGCACTCGTTGCTCGCCGGCCACTCCCTCATCCACATGTTGCCGAAGTGGTCGGCTGGCTCGTTCTTCTACTTGAACGTGGCGATGTTGGGCGTGATGTGCGTCTTGTTCCTCGTGTCGCTCGTGATCTTCGGGCGACTCGAGGGTAACTTCGAATCGGAGTTGTAAATGACCGTCGTCGTTGACGTCGCGGACGTCTCGAAGGATTTCAAGATTCACTACGAGCGACACCAATCGCTGAAGGAACGCCTCCTGCACCCCAAGACGGGCAGCACCGAGGATTTTTCGGCGCTGAAGGACATCTCCTTCCAGATGCACGAGGGTGAGACCGTCGGGATCCTGGGTCACAACGGCTCGGGCAAGTCCACGTTGCTCAAGTGCATCTGCGGGGTGCTCCAGCCGACGTCGGGCGAGATCCGCCTGCGCGGCTCCCTCGCGGCCCTGCTCGAACTCGGGGCGGGTTTCCAGTTGGAGCTCTCGGGGCGCGACAACGTCTATATCTACGGCGCCATGCTGGGTTTCACGCGCAAGCGCATCGACCAGATCTTCGACGACATCGTCGACTTCTCCGAGATCCAGCACTTCATCGACACGCCGGTCAAGTTCTATTCGAGTGGTATGTACGTGCGTCTGGCGTTCGCCGTCGCGGTCAACGTCAATCCCGACATCCTCGTCATCGACGAGGTGCTGGCGGTGGGCGACGAGAGGTTCCAGGCCAAGTGCATCGACCGGATCCGTCGCTTCCAGGAGGAGGGTCGCGCCATCCTCCTGGTGACCCACTCCGCCGATCAGGTCCGTTCACTCGCGAGCCGCGCCATCGTCCTCGAATCGGGACTGATGATCGCCAACGGTCCGGTGAGCGAGAGCCTGCGCATCTTCCGCGAGCACCTCCTGGGCGACACGCCCTCGAACGAGGTGAACGAACACCACAACGCCGACGTGCACATTGACTCGATCACCACTCCGTCGGGGACTTTCGACGTGCAGAGTGGGGCCAGCATGCACTTCGACGTGCACATCACGTCGGCCACGGCCTACAGCGGGAACTTCGTGCTCGAGATCTTCACTCGCGCCGGCGTGCTGGTGAGCCGTTCCGACGCGCAGGGGGCGCCCATCAACCTACGGCCGGGCGCCAACGTCATCGGGATCGATCTGCCGAATATTCCCCTGCTCGACGGCGTGTTCGACGTGAACGTGGGCGTCCTGGACCCGCGCGGGTCCAACGTGAAGGCGTGGGGCGAAAAGGTCGCGACGCTCCAGGTCACCTACGGCGGTCGCCAGAGCGGGCTGGTCGAACTCGACGCCACCATTCGCCAGGGCTAGGGGCCCGACGTCGGGACCGGCTTTCTCAGTTCTCGACGCGGGCGGAGAAATTGCCGTGCACCATGGCGTTGGCCTGCTCGAGCGGGACGGCCGGCGAGAACAGGTAGCCCTGGGCCAGGGTGCAGCCGAGCGTGACGAGTCGCGAAAACTGCTCGACCGTCTCCACGCCTTCGGCGAGCATGGTGACGCGCAGATTTCGACCGAGGTTGACGACGGCCTCGAGCAGCGTCGCGTCGCGGGCGCTGGCGTTCGCCAATTGGACGAAAGATTGATCGACCTTGATGAGACGCGGGTTGATCTTGGCCAGGTAGGACAGGGACGAGAATCCCGTCCCGAAGTCGTCGAGGGCGAGCCCGACGCCGAGCTGTTCGAGATGGCGGATGGTGTTCATCGTGTCGGTGATGTTGGAGATGGCGACGCCCTCGGTGATCTCGAGGATCAACTGGTGGGCGGGGAAGCGGTAGCGGCGTAGCGTCGCCGCGATGAGCGGCACGAGGTTGTGGGAGTGGAACTGCTTGGCGGACAGGTTGACGCACACGAACGGGGCCTCCTGGTCGCGACACTGCTTCGCCCAGCCGCTCGCGGCGGCCACGGCCGAGCGAATGGCGAGTCGGCCGATGTCGAGGATGGCGTCACTCGATTCGGCCAGGGGGACGAACTGGCTGGGGGGCACCCACCCGCGTTGGGGGTGGGGCCAGCGGATCAATCCTTCGAAACCCACCACGCGGGTGTCGGGCAGGTGCACGATGGGCTGGAAGAACAACTCGAGGTCGTGGTGCGCCAGTGACGTGCGCAGATCCTGGATCAGCATGAAACGGTCGCTGGCTTCTTGGTGCATCGACGGTTCGTAGAGGACGAACGTGCCCCGTTGACGACGCTTGGCCTCGTAGAGGGCGACGTCCGCGTTCTGGAGCAGGTCGATGTCGTCGGAGTCCGAGGCCCCCCACGCCACGACGCCGGCGCTCGCGCGTTGCTCCAGGGTGAGGTCGAGAATGTGAAAGGGTTCGTCCAGCGCGCCGAGAAGTCGTCGGGCGATGCCCTTGACGTCCGTGGTCGACATCAGGTCTTCGGCCAGGTAGAGGAATTCGTCACCCCCGAAGCGACACAACGTGTCCGAGGGTCTCGTCACCGATTCCAGACGGCGGGCGACGGCGGCCAACAACTGGTCGCCCACCAGGTGTCCCTGGGTGTCGTTGACCCCCTTGAAGTCGTCGAGGTCGAGCAAGAAGAGGGCGTTGTAGCCGTCGCGACGCTTGATGCGCGCTCGCGCCTTGGTCAGTTGCTCGTCCATGAGGGCGCGATTGGCCAGACCGGTGATGGAGTCGTGCAGGGCCAGGTGCGACAATTGGGCGGTGAGCTTTCGTTCCTCGGTGATGTCGCGCTCGGAGAAGACGAAGTACAAGATGTTGCCGTTGGGGTCGCGCGCCGGGGAGCGCGACACCTCCACGTCGATGACGTCACCGTCCTTGCGCAAGTAGCGCTTGACGTAGCGCATATTGTTCGCCTGGCCGCTCATCACGCGCTGGTGGGTGGCTTCGGTGACCCCGATGTCGTCGGGATGGGTGAAGGGCGTCGAGTCGTGACCAATGAGCTCGTCGCGGGAGAAGCCGACCATCTCACAGAACGCGTCGTTGACCGCCAGGATGATGTCATCGGCGTCGGCGAAGCTCATCGGGGCCATGTTTTCCTCGAAGGCCAGACGGAAGCGCTCCTCCACCGCCTGGAGTCGTTGCACGTACGCGTTGCGTTCGGTGACGTCGCGTCCGTTGATGATGATGCCGTGGATGGAGGGGTCGTCGAGCAGGTTCGTACAGACCACCTCGAGTTGTCGCACCACGCCCGTGGGGGACATGGTGCGCACGTCTTGACGCGCCGAGGTGCCCGGCGTGGCGATGACCTCCGCGAAGAAGTGCAGGTTACTCTCGAGGTCGTCGGGGTGCAGGTAGTTGCGCGCCTGCATGCCGATCGCCTCGTCGGCGCTCACCCCGAACACCTTTTGGGCCACCGGATTGCCGTAGACGACGCGACCGAGGACGTCGACGATGATGATGACGTCGGTCGTACTTCGACCGATGGCGTCGAGCATGGAGTGGTACTGAGCCGCCTCGACGTCGAGGGGTGCCCCGGAGGCACTTCGCCCGGGGACGTTGTCGTCGTCAGCGGTCGTGACGACGACGTCGGTTTCTGATGATGGATGTGGTTGCGACACTCAACTACCTCTCAGGGTTCACAGTACTGTCGCGCTGCGGTGATCCCCCCTAGTTGGCGTTAATCGGTGCGGTGGTTGTGACAATGTTGTGTTTGCCGCGCTCGACGAGAGAAGTTGACACTGTGTCGGTCGTGGCGTCGCCGAGAATGGCGCCGACACGACGTCATGCACGGGCCCCGGGGCGGTGGCCCGCGGCGTCAGCCCCCCTCGCGCGAGGGGATCTCGTCGCTCAGTCGCGGGTAGGCGCGGAGCGCACCCCAGCGTCCCATCTTGCCCGCGTCGAAGGGGTGGGTGGCACCGGCGAGGAGGCGGCGGTCCCCGCGCGAATTACCGTAGGCGAAGATCACCGGCGCCGTCGCGTAGTGGCGCGCGGCAATCCATTCATTGAGCCGTCGCATCTTCTCGGTCCCGCGGCAGTTCTTGCCGAGGTAGCTCCCGGTGAGGCGCCCGCGGTCGTCGACGGCGAGGCGGGTGCCGAGGCCCCCCGCGATCCGGAACTCGTCGACCAGGATGTCCACGTAGATCTGGGGCGACGCCGAGACCAGGACGACGTCGTGACCCTGATCGCGGTGCCACTCGAGGCGCGCCAGCACCGCGGCGCGCCCCTCGTCGGCCAGGTGGTGCAGGATGAACTCGCGCGAGGCCCGGGTGACCTCGTCGAGGTCGCGTCCGGCCAACACCGCGCGAAAGAGTCGTTCCTTGGCGGCGTCGGCCCAGCGTCCCGACCGGACGGCGCCGACGGTCAGGGGGATCAAGAGGGGTAACGCGGCGCGGGCGACAGTACTGTCGCCCGCGATGAAGCGCAGCCAGTGAAAGACGCTCCCGCCCTCGGTCAGGGTGCCGTCGAGATCGAACGCGGCGACGACGGGATCGTTCTGCATCCTCACAGTTTCACAGAGATGGGCCGCGTCGTCCGCTAATACTCTACAAATCAAATAGATATTTCGAAGATTCAGTGGTCGGCGACTACACTCGAGTGGTTCAGTCGAGGGACTGACATCGTTCATGCAAGGAGCAATTATGGCGATTCGCCTTGGCGACGTGGCCCCGGACTTCACCGCGGAGACCACGGAAGGTACCATCAATTTTCACGAGTGGATCGGCGATAACTGGTGCGTCTTGTTCTCGCACCCCAAGGACTTCACCCCGGTGTGCACCACCGAACTCGGCGGTTTCGCCAAGCGCAAGGCCGAGTTCGACGCGCGCAACACCAAGATCATCGGACTGTCGGTCGACGACGTGGCGTCGCACAACCAGTGGAAGTCCGACATCGGTGAGACCCAAGGCACCGAACTCAACTTCCCGTTGATCGGTGACGAGAACCACGTGGTCGCCGACCTCTACGACATGATCCACCCCAACGCGAACGACACCCTCACGGTGCGTAGCGTTTTCATCATCGGGCCCGACAAGAAGGTGAAGCTCACCCTGACCTACCCCGCCTCGACGGGTCGTAACATCGACGAGGTGTTGCGCGTGCTGGACTCGCTGCAGCTCACCGCCAGCTACCAGGTGGCGACCCCCGTGAACTGGACCAACGGCGCGGACGTCATCATCGCCAATTCGGTGAGCGACGACGAAGCGGTGACGAAGTTCCCCAAGGGCTTCACCAAGGTCAAGCCCTATCTGCGTACGACCCCTCAGCCCAACCTGTAAGCGCGGCGAACTCGGTCGGGTCGCGCCGTGACCCGACCGAGTTGGCGGTGGGCGATTAGACGTTGTCGTGGGTCAGGGCGTCACGTAATTCGCGCTTGAGGATCTTGAGTTGCGCGTTACGCGGTAGCGCGAAGGACCGCAGGTAGAAACGCGACGGCATCTCGAAGCGCGCGACGCGAGGCGCGAGGAACGCCGTGATCTCCTCGACGTCGACCATCCCCTCTTCGCGCAAGACCACGACGGCCACGACCTCTTCGTCGCCGGTCTCGTCGGGCAGGCCGATGACGGCGCACTCGGCGACCGCGGGGTGCGCGAGGATCTCGGCCTCGACCACCGACGGGTAGACGTTCTCCCCGCGATGGATGATCATGTCCTTGGAGCGGTCGACGATGTAGAGCAAGCCCTGCTCGTCGACACGGGCGATGTCACCCGTGCGGACCCACCCGTGGGAGAAACATTGGGCGCTCGCCTGGGGCTTTCGCCAGTAGCCGCGCACGACGTTGGGACCCTTCACCCAGAGCTCACCGACCGTCCCGTCGGCGCAGCGACTCTCGGGCGTGGGCTCGGCGTCGTCGAAGGCTTCGGGTACCACCGCGACCTCGCACACCGGTACCGCGACGCCACAACTGCTCGGGTGATCGAGGTACTGCTGACCGCTGATCTGGGCGACCAGTGCCGAGGTCTCGGTGAGGCCGTATCCGTTGGACGCAATGGCGTGGGGCAGGGCTTGGCGGATGCGCGCGGGGAGGTTCTCGGGCACGGGCGCGCCGCCGTAGGAGACCGAGCGCACGCTCGTCAGGTCGAATTTGTGAAAATCGGGGTGGGCGAGCAACTGCTGGACGATGGTGGGCACGCCGCCGATGGTGGTGACGCGTTCGCGTTCGATGAGCGCGAGCGCGCGCCCCGCGTCGAAGTGGCGCATGGTGACCAGGGTGCCGCCCGACGCGGTGGACGCCACGAGCCCCGCGAGGGCCCCGGTGACGTGAAAGAGCGGAATGTTCAACAGACTGACGTCGGGCGCCCCGCGGTAGTTGACGCCGGCGGCGAGGTCGCGACATTCGTTGGCGAAGCCGAGGGACATCACGCTCGTCACCGAATTGCGATGGGTCGCCACCGCTCCCTTGGGCTTGGCCGTGGTGCCCGCGGTGTAGAAGATCGTGGCGTCGTCGTCGGGCGAGATCGCCACGGCGGGCAGGGCGACGCGCGCCTCGACGGGGCCGAGGAACTCGCCGTACCCGTGTAGTGAGATGACGTCGTGGGGTTTGCCCAGGTCCGCCGCGTGCCCGGGGTCGTCGCTGATGACCACGAGGTGGCGCAGGTGGCGCAGGGCGTTGAACTGCTTGCGCAGTCGCGCCAGGCGCTCCTCGTCCAGGATCAGGATCGTAGCGCCGGAGTCGTTGAGGCCGAAGGCCAATTCCTCACTGGTCCACCAAGCGTTGAGCGGCGCCACGACGGCGCCCGCGGCGAGGGCGCCCCAGAAGGTGACCACCACTTGGGGGAGATTGCGCGCCGCGATGGCGACGCGGTCACCCGGGCGCACGCCGTGCTCGATCAGGCGGTGGGCCATGGTGGCGGCGTGGGCGAAGTGTTCGGCGAAGCTGAGGCGCTGCGCCTCGTGCACGAGGAAGTCGCGGTCCGCGTAGTGCGCCGACTGTTCGAGGATCTGCACCAGGTGGTCCGGCGAGTTCTTCCACGTCGTGAAGGTCACGTCACCCACGACGACCTCGTGGGTCTCGTACGGCTGTCCGGGTGACGTGAGGTGGGCACGGACCTCGTGGGGTGAACGTGCGGCCGGCGACATCAGTCCGACGTTACTCCAGCGTCGCCGGGGCGAAATAGGGTCGAACGGTAGTGCACCAGCTCGGCGATGGATTCCTTGATGTCGTCGAGGGCCCGGTGCGTCGTGGCCTTCTCGGGCTGGGCGCCGATGACGTCGGGGTGCCAGCGACGGGCCAATTCCTTGAGGGTGGAGACGTCGACGTTGCGGTAGTGGAAGAAGTTCTCGAGTTCGGGCATGTACTCCTCGAGGAAGCGCCGATCCGTGCCGATGGAGTTGCCGCAGAGGGGGACGCTGCGCGCTTCGGGCAGGTGCGTCTTCATGAACTCCAGGGTCGCGAGTTCGGCGTCGCGCACGCTGATGGTCGACGCGCTGATGGCCGGGAGCAGTCCCGACTTGGTGTGCATCTCGGTGACGAAGTCGCCCATCTCGGCCAGCTGTTCGGGCGTCGCGTGGATGACGAGGTCGGGCCCCTCGGCCACGACGTTCAGGTTGTCGTCGGTGATGATGGTGGCGATTTCGACGATGACGTGGCGACGGGGTTCGAGGCCCGTCATTTCTAAGTCCATCCAAGCGAGCATCCTGTGAGACTAGCCAAGTGGCGCGCCGCCGAGGCAATAGTGTGCCGACTATGCAGATTCACATTCGACGCCTCCACCCCGCCGCCGTGACCCCCGCACCCCAGCACCCGGGTGACGCGGGGGTCGACCTGGTCGCGGTCGAGGACTGTGACCTCGCGCCGCTCGCGCGCGCGACGGTGGCGACGGGCGTCAGCGTCGCGATCCCCGACGGGTACGCCGGACTGGTCCTGCCCCGCAGCGGCTTGGCGTCTCGCTTCGGCGTCACCTGCGCCAACGCCCCCGGACTGATCGACGCGGGGTACCGCGGTGAGGTCAAGGTGGCGCTGGTGAACCTCGATCCGACTGACCGTTACCAGGTCCGCGCGGGGGACCGGATAGCGCAACTGCTCGTCGTCGAAGTCCCGACCCTGACCTTCGTGGAGGTGGCCGAGTTACCCGCGTCGACCCGCGGCGACGGAGGTTTCGGTAGTACGGGTCGCTGACGCCCACTTCGTTACGAATTGATGTCGGGTGGTGAGGGACTCCGACGTATCGGCTACACTGGGTCACCACGCGGACGTAGCTCAGTTGGTAGAGCGCGACCTTGCCAAGGTCGAGGTCGCCGGTTCGAGCCCGGTCGTCCGCTCCAGTACGCAGTTGCACTGGCCCATCGAAGAAGTGAAGATTAGGGGAGATTCAATGAAGCGAATGATCCGTATGCGCTCTGCGTTCGTCGTCGTGGGGGCCGCTTCTTTGCTCGCCTCCTCGATGGTGTCGGTGGCCGGCGCCAGCCCTACCTCGGGTTCCTATAACGCCAAGGACGCCAAGCTGGTGCCCGCGGCGTACAAGAATATGACGCTCCAGGTCGCGACCGACGCGTCGTACCCGCCCGACGAGTACCTCAGTGGCTCGACCATCGTGGGCTTCGACCTCGATTTGATGAAGGCCCTGGGCGTCACGCTGGGCATCAAGTACCAGGAGAACAACGTCACGTTCTCCACCATCCTCGGTGGCATCACCGGTGGCCGCTACCAGATCGGCAATTCGTCCTTCACCGATGAGAAGTCGCGGGAGAAGTCCGTGAACTTCGTGGACTACTTCCAGGCCGGTGAGGGTGTCTACGTGACGCGCACCTCGAAGTACGTGTTCAAGAACCTGCAGAGTTTTTGCGGCACCACCGTCGCGGTCGAGGCGGGTACTTCAGAGTTGACTGACGCCTCCGCGGTGAAGTGCGCCAACGGCAAAAAGGTGACCGTCGAATCCTTCGCCAACCAGAACACCGCCAACTTGGCCGTCAGCTCGGGTCACGCGCAGTTCGGGTTCCTCGACAGCCAGGTCGCGAGTTACGTCGTGTCGATCTCCCACGGGCAATTCAAGTTGACCGGCCAGCCGATCAACGTCTTCCCCTACGGCATCGCGACGGCCAAGACGCCCACGGGTCTCCAGTTGGCCAAGGCCATTCAGGCCGCCTTTAAGACCATGGTGGCCAACGGGACCTACGCCGCAATCCTCAAGAAGTGGGGCGTGTCCGGTGGGGCGATTCCGGCCGCGAAGATGACCCTCAACGGCGCTAAGTCGTAACGAAACACACGTCGTCGCATGAGCTCGACGGAGGGGGAGAGCGAGACGAGTCCTGAGGTAGTGCCGCTACGACACTACGGACGCTGGACGGGTATCGCCGTGACCTTGGTGGTCGTGGCGATGATCGTCCACACCCTGATCTCGAAGGTGCCCGATCCGACGGGGCGCACGACGTGTCAGCTGAGCGGTGGCCGGCGGGTCTGCGAGCCGGCGCTGGTGTGGCGCTACAGCTGGAACACCGTGGGTCGCTACCTCTTCGACCCGTTGGTGGTCAAGGGCATCTGGCTGACCCTGCAGATCACGTTGTGGGCCATGGTGATTGGCATCTCGCTCGGTCTGCTTATCGCGATCATGCGCCTGTCGCGGAGTCGACTCCTCTCAGGAATCGCGTGGTCCTACACCTGGTTCTTTCGCGGTACGCCGGTCCTCATCCAACTCTTCTTCTGGTTCGCGATCAGCATCCCCTACCCGCACCTCACCCTCGGCCTGCCCTTCCTCCCGGTGACCTTCGCCCACATCAACTCGGTGCGGCTCCTGGGCGCGATGAACGCCGCGATCATCGGGCTGGGACTCAATGAGGCGGCGTACTTCTCCGAGATCGCGCGCGCCGGGCTCATCTCGGTTGACGAAGGTCAGATTGAGGCGGCGACGTCAATCGGGATGACGCCCGCGCAGACGATGCGCCTGGTCATCTTGCCCCAGGCGATGCGCGTGATCATCCCGCCGACGGGTAACGAAGTGATCTCGATGCTGAAGACCAGTTCCTTGGCCTCGGCGATCGGGGTCATGGAATTGACGGGGGCCACCCAAGCGATCGCGGCCGCCAACTTCGACACGGTGCCCCTCTTGATCGTCGCGAGCCTCTGGTACCTCTTCGCCACGACGCTGATGTCGATCGGTCAGTTCTACGTGGAGCGCCACTACGCGCGGGGCTCGCTGCGCACCCAGCCGCTCACTCCGATCCAGCGGCTACGTCGCGACCTGCGGGGCTTCTCCGCACGGGTGGGCGCGAGGGGTGAGGCGGTGGCGCGGTGAGCGAACCGATGGTCGAGGCGCGCGGCGTCACGAAGTCCTACGGTTCGCTGCACGTGCTGAAGGGACTGGACCTGGTCGTGGAGCGCGGGGAGGTGACTTGTCTCATCGGGCCCTCGGGCTCGGGCAAGTCGACCTTCCTGCGGTGCATCAACCACCTCGAACAGCACGACGCCGGGGTGCTGCGCGTGGAGGGCCAACTCGTCGGTTACGAATTGCGTCACGACAAGCTCTACGAGCGCAGCCCCAAGCAGATCTGCGACCAGCGCGCCAACATCGGCATGGTGTTCCAGCGCTTCAATCTCTTCCAGCACCTGACCGTGCTCGAGAACATCACCATCGGTCAGGAGAAGGTCAAGGGCGTGGCC
>JAKCEC010000030.1 GCA_021841725.1 Actinomycetes bacterium
TGATGCTTCTCTAGAGTGCCGTGGCCACGAACTCCGAGACCGATCGGATTCTGACCACCCGACTCTACGATTCGGACCTCGAGACCCGTTTCTCCCAGGAGTTGATCCTGGGCGTGGGGGGGGTTCGCGCTTTGGCCGCGCTCGCCATCGAACCCGCGATGCTGCACTTGAACGAGGGGCACTCCGTCTTCGCCATCCTCGAGCGCATCCGTCGGGTGATGGCCCAAGAGGGCCTCAGCTTCGAGGAGGCCCAGCTGGCGGTGCGTCCGGGTCTGCTCTTCACCACGCACACCCCCGTTGCGGCGGGTCACGACTACTTCCCCGACGCCCTCGCGCGACGTTTTCTCGCCCCCTACGCCCGCCAACTCGCGACGTCGCTCGACACCCTGGTCGCCCTGGGGCGGGTGACGCCGGAGTGGGACGGCGACACCTTTTGCCCGACGGTGTTCGCCATGCGCATGGTCGGCCACCGCAATGGCGTGTCGCGACTGCACGGACGCGTCACCCGGCAGCAGTGGTCGATGCTCTGGCCACGGGTCCCCCTCCCGGAGATACCCGTGGGACACATCACCAACGGCGTGCACCTGGAGTCCTGGACTACGGGACCCTTCAGTGAACTACTCACCGCGTCGGTGGGCGCCCAGTGGCAGACCACGCCCGGCGACCCCGTGATGTGGTCGAATATCGTGGCCGCACCGAGTGCGGACCTGTGGCGGGTGAAGAACGAGGCGCGCGCCGAATTGGTGGAGTTCGCCCGTCGTCGCGCGCGCAAGGACCTCGCTCGACGCCACAGTCCCGCCGAGCGCTCTCCCGCCGTGTCGGTGCTCGACCCCGATCGGTTGACCATCGGCTTCATCGGCCGTTTCGTGGCCTACAAGCGCCCGACGCTGCTCCTGCGCGACCCCGAACGGCTGGCGCGCATCCTGAAGGCCCCGGAACGTGGTGTCCAGATCGTCTTCGCGGGCAAGGCGCACCCGAACGACGAGGGGGGCAAGCAACTCCTCCAGGACATGATCGAATTCGCCGCCGCCTACGACGTGAGCGACCGCGTGGTCTTCATCGTCGACTTCGACACCACCCTCGACCGGCACCTGGCCCAGGGCGCCGACCTGTGGCTCAATACGCCACGTCGTCCCCTCGAGGCCTGCGGCGTCGGGGGCATGAAGGCCGGTATGAACGGGGCCCTGAGCTTCTCGACGATCGATGGGTGGTGGGACGAGGCCACCCAGGACGCCGACCCCACGGCCCCCCCCATCGGCTTCTCGATCGGCACCGACGTCGATTACGACGACGAGGAGTTGCAAGACGAGCGGGACGCGACGTCGCTCTACGACGTCTTGGAGCACGAGATCGTGCCGCGGTTCTACGACCGCGACGACGAGGGGGTGCCCACCCGGTGGCTCGCGTCGGTCAAGCAGTCCATGTCCACCCTGGCCCCGACGTGGGACTCGTTACGCATGACGCGCGACTACGCCGAGTCGTACTACCTGCCGGGTATGGCCAAGTCCGCGCAGTTGCGCGCCGGGGGCGCCCGTTCGGCGCGGGATCGAGCGCGCGACCTGCGTCGGCTCCGCGCGGGCTGGGCCGACCTGCGCGTCGAGGTCGGCGCGGTCACCGCCCGTAAGAAGGGTCACCGCGTGTACCTGCAGGTGGAACTCGGCGTCCTGGAACCGGCCGACCTGCTGGTGCAACTATGGGTCGACGACGGGGTCGCGCCCATCGCGCTCGACGCCAAACTGGTGGACCGAGTCGGCCCGCGGGCGCGTTACGACGCGCGCGTCAACCTCGAGGAGCTGGATGAGGACGTCGTCTTGGCCGCGCGCATCGTGCCGTCGCCCATCTACACCGACGGCGAAGTCCTGGCGGGAATGATGAAGTGGTCCACGTGAGCGTCCCCCCGGTTCCCCCCATCCCCCCGGCGCTCCTCGACCTGGCGCACGCGCGCGGCGTCGAAACGGAGTACGAGGACGGTCGCGGCCAGACCCGACGGGCCAGCGCCGACGCGCTCGTGACGGTGTTGAACGCACTGGGCGACATGGAGCACCTGACGTCACCGGGGGGTGCGCGCGCGGCGCTGCGCCAGTACCACCACGACCGCGTCGAGCGGGTACTCGAACCCGTGTACGTCATCGACGAGGGGGTGAGCGCCGTCGTGGCGCTGCGGATGGCGCGCAGGCTCGCGAGCGTCGAGTGTCGCATCGAATTCGAATTCGGGGGTGAGTCCTCGTGGCAGGTGCGCACCGAGGAACTCACGATGTGCGAGACGGGCCCCGACGAGCCCCGGGCGTGGGCGTTATCGCTGCCGGCGATGCGCGTGGGCTACCACCAACTCTGCGTCATCGCGGGCCGCCGCGTCGTGTGGTCCACCCTCATCGTGCGGCCCCTGCGGGGTGCTCCGCACCGCTTCAGTCGGGACTGGCGGGCGTACTCGGTGCAGGCGCCCATCTTCTCGCTGCACTCGCGACGCTCGTGGGGCAGCGGCGACGTCGAGGACCTCGACGAGTTCGCCCGACTCGTCGCCTACCAGGGTGCGAGCGTCGTGTCGACCCTGCCCCTGCTGGCGTCCTTTGGCCCCTACGAGTTCGAGGCGAGTCCCTATCGTCCCGTGAGTCGTCGGTTTTGGAACGACCGATGGATCGCCCTGGATCAGGTGGAGTTCCTGTCCCACTCGGTCGACGCGCAGCAATTGATGCACGACACGTATTCGCCGGCGCGGCGCGCGACCTGGTCCCAGGCGGGTCACGTCGACGGGGCCGCCGCCTTCGCGGCGAAGCGGCAGGTGATTCAGGCCTGGGCGGCGAACCAGTCCGAGTTCATGGCGCTCTACGAGAGCGGCCTCCGTTCGTACGTGACCGAGCACCCCGAGGTGAACGACTACGCGCGCTTTCGCGCGGCGGGCGAGAGGTTCGGGCGCAACTTTCGCGAATGGCCCTCGACGGCCCGCTCCGGGCTCCTTCGCTGGAACGACGTCGACCCGACGCTGGTGCGCTACCACCTGTTCGCCCAGTGGATTATCGACGGTCAGATGACCGAACTCTCGCAACGTCTCGCCCAGCGGGGCCAGACGTTGCAACTGGACATCCCCATCGGCGTGCACCCCGACGGCTACGACGTCTGGAAGAACCCGGGCGAGTACGTGTCGGCGATGTCGATCGGGGCCCCCGCCGACGACCTCACCACCGACGGCCAGACCTGGGGCGCCCCGCCGCTGCACCCGGCGCGGGTGCGCGAGAACGCGCACGCGCAGTTTCGCGACGCGCTGCGCTGTCACATGCGCGTGGCCGGGGTGGTGCGCATCGATCACGTGATGGGACTGCAGCGACTCTTCTGGGTCCCCGACGGGGCGAGCGCGCGCGACGGGCTCTACGTCAAGATGCCCTTTCACGAACTGCTGGCCATCGTCGCAATCGAGGCTCTGCGCTTCGGCTGCGACGTGGTCGGCGAGGACCTGGGCACGGTCGACGGCGACCTGCGCGACGCGATGGCCCACGAGGGGTTGCGCCGCACGTACGTCGCGCAGTTCGCGATCGGTCACGACGCCCTCGAACCCGTGCCGGCCGGCGCGGTCGCCTCGTTCGGGACCCACGACACCGCCACTTTCCTCGGGTGGTGGCGCGGGGCTGACATCGATGAACGAGTGGCGGTGGGCCACCTGAGCGAGGAGGCCAGCGCCCCCGCGCACGACGGACGACGACACGATCGCCAGCGGTTGGTGCGCGCGCTGCACCTCCCCGACGACGCCGACCCGAGGGTGGTCCTCGACGCGGTGCACGCGACGTTGGCGGACTCCGAGGCGGGCCTGGTGATGGTGCAGATCGAGGACCTGTTGCAGGTCCCCTCGGGGGTGAACCTGCCCGGGACCTACGACGAGCGACCGAACTGGAGCCAGCAGACGCCCCTGAGTCTCGAGGAGTTGGCGTCGACCAGTTTCCTGGCCGAGGCGCTCGCGCCGTTGCGCGATCGACGAGGTTTCGCCGGGGGCGCGCCCGACGGGCCGCGCGTTTCGGACGTCACGCTCTTGTCGGGCGAGGACCTACACCTCTTTAACGAGGGGCGCCACTTCCGACTGCACCATCACCTGGGGTGTCACCCGATGATCGCCGAGGGAGTCGAGGGCTGCTACTTCGCGGTCTGGGCGCCCAACGCCGAACGCGTCGCGGTGGTCGGCGACTTCAACGACTGGAACGGTTCTTCGCACGGCCTGGTGGCCCGCGAGAGCTCCGGGATCTGGGAGGGATTCGTCCCGGGCGTCCAGGAGGGCGAGACGTATAAGTACCGGATCCGTTCGCGCCTGGGCGGGGGCGAGTTCGACAAGGCCGACCCCGTGGGCCGACACTTCGAGGTGCCCTCGAACACCGCCACGCGCGTCTGGCACTCTCGTTACGAGTGGCGTGACGAGGAGTGGTTGCGCCGCCGCGCGGACTACGTCGCACGCAACAGTCCGGTCTCGGTCTACGAGGTGCACCTCGGGTCGTGGCGACGCGTCCCCGAGGAGGGCAACCGTTCCCTCACCTACCGCGAGTTGGCCGCGCAGCTGCCGGGCTACTGCGTGGAGATGGGCTTCACCCACGTGCAGTTCCTACCGGTGATGGAGCACCCGTTCTACGGCTCCTGGGGCTACCAGACCACGGGCTACTTCGCGCCGACCTCACGCAACGGGACGCCCGACGAGTTCAAGTTCCTGGTGGACGAATTGCACGCCCACGGGGTGGGCGTGCTCCTGGACTGGGTGCCGTCGCACTTTCCCTCGGACCAGCACGCGCTGGGACTCTTCGACGGCACGCACCTCTACGAGCACGCCGACGTGCGTCAGCGCGTGCACCCCGACTGGCAGAGTTGGACCTTCAACTACAGCCGCAACGAAGTGCGCAGCTTCTTGATCTCGAGCGCGTGCTTCTGGCTCGAGGAGTACCACGTGGACGGACTGCGCGTGGACGCGGTGGCGAGCATGCTCTACCTCGACTACAGCCGCGGACCCGGCCAGTGGGTGCCGAATCGCTACGGTGGCCGCGAGGACCTCGACGCCATCTCCTTCTTGCAACAGTGCAACGACGCGGTGACCTCCGCGTTCCCCGGGGCGATGATGGTGGCCGAGGAGTCGACCTCCTGGCCCCGGGTCACCCACGCCACCAGCGACGGGGGACTCGGCTTCACGTTCAAGTGGGACATGGGCTGGATGCACGACACCCTCGACTACCTGTCGCGCGACGCGGTCCACCGCAAGTACCACCAGAACGAGCTGACCTTCCGGGCGATCTACGCGTCCCACGAACGATTCATGTTGCCCCTGAGCCACGACGAGGTCGTCCACGGCAAGGGATCGCTCCTGAGCAAGGTGTCGGGCGACGCCTGGCAGGAGTTCGCGAACCTGCGCCTGCTCCTCGGGTACCAGTACGGTCTGCCGGGTAAGAAACTTCTCTTCATGGGGGGCGAATTCGCCCAGCGCGCGGAGTGGCACCACGAGCGCAGCCTCGACTGGCACCTGCGCGATTCCCCGGCGCACGAGGGCGTGCGACGCTGGGCGCAGCGCTGCAACGAGCTCTACGCGACCGAGCGTGCGCTGCACCTCGACGACGCGGGGGGTCAAGACTTCACGTGGCTCAGCTGCGACGACGCCGAGCAGAGTGTGCTGATCTGGCGCCGCGGCGAGGGCGAGGAGGAACTGGTGTTCGCGGCGAACTTCACCCCCGTGCCGCGCGACGAGTACCAGATCCCGGTGTCCGCCTCGAGTTCCTGGCGCGTGCTCGTCAACTCCGACGACGTCGACTACGGCGGCACCGGGTACCCGACCCAGGTACACGTGGTGGCGATGGGCGCCGGGCACGAGGGCACGGTGGTGCGCATGTCGCTACCGCCCCTGGCGGTCGTCGTCCTGCAACGAAGGAATTAGATGGCGCCCATCGCCGGCTTCCACTACCACTTCTACCAACCGCCGCGCGAGGACCCGTGGACCGGGTTGTTCAACCACGAGTGGAGCGCCTGGCCCTACCACGACTGGAACGAGCGGATCGCCCAGGAGTGCTACCGCGCGATGATCGCGGTGGCCCTGGCCGACGACGACGCCACCACGTCGCTCGTCGAGCCGCTGACCCAGAGCAGCTTCGACCTCGGTCCGACACTGCACCACTGGCTCGCCGAGTACGCCCCCGACGTCGAGCGCGCCCTGCAGCGCCAGGTCCGCGCCGCCAGCCGCGGGGCGAATCGCGTGGTGATGGCCGCCCCGTTGGTGCACGCCATTGTGCCCCTGGCCACGCCGACCGATCAGGAGCGGTTGATCGCGTGGGGCATCGATGACTTTCGAGCGCGCTACGGCGAGGCGCCGGTGGGCATGTGGTTACCCGAGACGGGGGTCGACGTCGCCACCCTCGAAGTCCTGGCGCGGCACGGCATCACCTACACGGTGCTCATGGCGAACCAGGCGATGATGACGCGCGCCCCCGCCCAGAAGTGGGTGAAGGTGACCGCTGAGACGCTCGACACCTCCCAGGCCTACTTCGTCGCGTTGCCCAGCGGCGCGCGCATGACCGTGGTCTTCGGCCACCACGACCTCTCGCACCGCATCGCCTTCGGCGACCTCGTCGCCGACGGTGACGCGCTGGCCGACACGATGAAGGCGAGCCTCGGCGACGAGGACGGGGTGGTGCTCATCGTCGCCGACGGCGAGACCTACGGTCACCACCACCGCTTCGGCGACATCGGCGTGGCCTGGGCCACGCGCCGACTTCAAGAGACCTACCAATTGGTCACGACCCTGGGTGAGTGGCTGAGCGGGCGTACGCCGACGAACGAGGTGCAGTTACACGAGGTCTCGGCCTGGAGCTGCGCGCACGGCGTCGATCGTTGGCGCGCGGCGTGCGGGTGCGTCACGGGAGAGCGGCCCGGTTTCGACCTGGACTGGCGCGCGCCCCTGCGCGACGCACTCGACTGGCTGCGCGAGCGCGCGGGGTCGGCGCTCGACTGGGAGCTCGGGCATCACGTGCACGACACCGACGCGGCGTTGCTCGACTACGGCAAGGTCATCGCCGGCGAGTGGTCGGCGCAGGACTTCGTGTGGCGACACCAGAGTCGCGACCTCAACGATGACGAGTGCAGTCGCGTCCTCGAGGTGTGCGAGGCGCACCGCAATCTGATGTTCTCCTTCACCAGTTGCGCGTGGTTCTTCGCCGATCCCGGCGAGATCGAGACCGGTATCGTGCTGCGCTACGCCGCCCTGGCCCTGGAACTCACGCGCCGCAGCACCGGGCGTGATTTCGAGGCGCCCTTCGTGCAGCGGTTGGCGTCGGTGCGATCGGCCCACTACGACGTGGCCGGGGAGACCCTCTGGCAACGGGCCTGCCAGGGTGAGCGCACCGACGAGGTGCAGATTGCGGCGGGGGCGGCCGCGGAGTTCGCGACCCGGGGTCCCTTCGCGCGCACCTCGCGCGGCACCTGGGCGATTGAGTGCCGCCGCGAGGACGACGGCGTGCGCGTCGGGCTCACCAATGAACTGACACTACGAAAATTCACATTCCTGACGCATACGACCTTGCGCGAGGAGATGGGCCTGTTCGTGGACATTTCGGACAACACCATGTGGCGTCGCGTGGAACTGGAACGCTTGGGCAGCGACGTCATCGCGCGCGTCGCCGTGGCGCGCTTGCGGGGGGCCACCTCGGACGACGTCGAGGGCGCCCTGAGTCTTCTGGCCTCTGACCTGCTACATCGTGACGCGACCCGCGACGACGAGGTGACCCTGTTGGCCCTGGCCGCGACCCCGCGTTTCGTGACCCCGGTGGGCGAGTCGGCGATTCGACGCGCGCTCTGGGCGATCGCCGCGCGCGACCGGTCCCGCGGCCCGCGCGCGTCGCTGGCCCCGCTCGCGGTCGCCGTCGGGCTCGCAGATAGTGAGCATCTCTCCGGGGCCGACTAAGCCAACCACTAGATTCTCTTGAATGACAAAGCGTTTTGATGGGACGCGCGACCTGCGTCGCGCCGTCGACCGACTGGCCCGCCGTCTCCCCGAACCCCTAGAGGACCTCGCGTGGATCTCCTACAACTACCTTTGGAGTTGGACGCCGGGCGGGGTGGAGCTCTTCACGTCCATCGACGACCACCGCTTTAAGCTGGCGGGCGAGAACCCGGTGCGGTTCTTGTTGAACCTGCCCGAACGCGACCTCCTGCGAACGGCGACCGACCGGGCCTACCTCGAACGCCTCCACCAAGTCGCCCAACTCATGGAGGCCGACCTGGCCCGACCGACCACGCGAGTACTCCCGAGTGGACCCGTGGCCTTCTTCTGCGCGGAGTTCGCCGTGCACCAGTCGCTGCCGGTGTACTCGGGGGGACTGGGCGTCCTGGCGGGGGATTACCTCAAGGAGACCTCGGACCAGGCCCTCGACGTCGTGGGCGTGGGGCTGCTCTATCGTCGCGGTTACCTGCACCAGCGCATGGACCTGTCGGGCTGGCAGCACGAGTACTGGATCGAGGCCAACACCGGACAGCTCCCCATCGTGCGCGTGCGCGGCGAAGACGGCCTCCCGATCAAGGTCAAGGTCCCGGTGTGGGACTCCGAGCTCTCCGCCCAGGTCTGGCGCGTCAACGTCGGTCGCACCACGCTCTTCCTCCTGGACGCCGAGCTCCCGGAGAACGCGCCGCTCGAACGCTGGGTGACGGCCCGCCTCTACGAGGGCAGCCACGACATCCGCCTGGCCCAGTACGCCCTCTTGGGCATCGGCGGCGTGCGCGCACTCGACGCCATGGGCATCCGTCCGGGCCTCTTTCACATGAACGAGGGTCACCCGGCCCTCGCCTCACTCGAGATCGCCGCGCAGACCGCCGCCGAACTCTCGGGGGACCGCCCGGCGTTAACGACCCTGCTCGCCCAGGGACGCGACCGCTTCGCCTTCACGACGCACACCCCGGTGCCGGCGGGTAACGAGACGTACTCCTCGGAGGAGTTCTTTCGCGTGCTCGGTCAGTCGGTCGACGAGATGGGCATCGCGCGCGACGAGCTCGCGGCCCTCACCCGGATCGACGAGGGCTCGACGAGCGAACCCATGGGATTCTCACCCCTGGCCATCAAGTGTTCGCGCTCCACCAACGCCGTCTCGCGTCGACACGGCGAAGTCGCGCGCGGCATGTGGAATCCCCTGTTCCCGCACCACTCGGAGTCCGAGGTGCCCATCACCTACGTGACGAACGGTGTACACCTTCCCACGTGGATGAACCCGACGATGCGCCAACTGCTCTCGCTGGTCCTCGGACACGACTGGGAGCGACACGCGAACGATCCGGCGCTGTGGAGTCACGTCGACGAGATCTCCGACATCGACCTCTGGAACGCGCGCTGCCAGATGCGTCTGGCCCTCGTCGAGATGATTCGCAACCGTATCGTCGTGGACCGATTGGCCCGCGGCGAGGACGTCGGCCTCGCGGTCTCGGGGCTCGAGGCCTTCGATCCGATGAACCTGACGGTGGGCTTCGCGCGGCGACTCGCCACCTACAAACGACTCGACCTGCTCTTTCGCGACGTGGACCGCCTGCGCGCCATCGTGGACCACGAACAGGGTGCGCAATTCATCATCGCGGGCAAGGCGCACCCGCTCGACAACGAGGCCAAGACCGTGGCCAAGAACATGTTCAGCGTGCAGCGTTCGATGGACTTGCCGAACCGGGTCATCTTCCTCGAGGACTACGACATGCGCGTCGCCCCGTCGCTGGTGGCGGGCTGCGACGTCTGGCTGAATTTACCGCGACCGCCCATGGAGGCCAGTGGCACGAGCGGCATGAAGGCCGCGATGAACGGTGGGCTCAACCTGAGCGTGCTCGACGGGTGGTGGAGCGAGGGCTACAACGGCCAGAACGGCTGGGCGATTGACGGCAGCACACTGGACGACCCCCACGCCCAGGACGAGCGCGACGCCCACGCCCTCTACGACCTACTGGAGAAGGAAGTCAAGCCCATGTTCTTCGCGCGCGACTCCCACGGCATCCCGGTGGTGTGGCTCGCGCGCATCCGCGCCTCGCTGCGCAGTCTGGCCCCCCAGTACTCGTCGGCGCGCATGCTCGAGGACTACACCGAACGGATCTACCGTCCGCATTCCTGAGCGTCAGCGCCGGAGTCGGTACCAGCCCTTGCGGACCTCGACGAAGACGTCGTGCTCCTGCGCGGGGTCGTCGGCGCGCGCGATGAGGGCGTCGAGTGCCTTCTTCAGGTCGACGTCGGGGAACGTGCTGCCGTAGCGTCGGGCCGTGCTGAGCAGGTCGTGGGCCGAAAACGGGGTGTTACCCTGATCGCGCAGCGCTCGCGCCGCGGTCACCACGTCGTCTTGGGCGCTCATCGTCGCACCTCTCGCCGGGGACGTCTCACTCGCACCGCCTCGATTCTGTCACACGATAGGCCCGCCCACTCGCGACGTCGCGACGCACCCGCGGGCGCGCGCCCGGGCGCCCCGGCGGCCCTCGGAGGCGACGTCCCCCGTCGTGCGACGGGCGCCCCACAAAGGTCTTTTGTAACCGCTCACCGCGGGAGGGGGTGAGCGCGCGAGGTCTAGGTTCGAATCGTGATCCTTCCTGGTCGAATCGAAGCGCCGCCGCCAGTCGGGTCCGCGCTGGCGCCGTGCGGGCAATCGGGACGGTGAGGTCCGCGTCGTGTTCCAGGTGCGCATCCACGGTCGCGGAGGGCAGGGGGTGGTCACCGCGG
>JAKCEC010000031.1 GCA_021841725.1 Actinomycetes bacterium
GTTGGCGCTCGTGCGCGGACGCGAGATCTGGTGGGGTGGGGCGAAGGCGATGCCGACGCCGAACACGTTGGGTAGTGCCGCGCTCTCGTAGGTCCGTGGCCAATCGGCCGCGCTCCACTCCTCGTATGGCTTGGCCTCGTAGGACGCGTCCACCTTCATGAAGCCGCTGGGCGCAAAGACGTCGGCGGTGATGTCGACGCCGGCGGCGTCGAAGGCCTTCATGTCCGCACCCCGAAAGGGCGGCAGGAGCATGGCGAAGTCGAAGTCCAGGGTGCTCTTGGACCCGTCGAGTTGTTCGTAGTGGATGACGCCGGGTTCGACTTTCTCCACGTGCGCCTGCGTGACCGCGTGGACGTCGCGTTCACGAAAGAGCGACTCCGTCCAGAGCTTGCTGGTGGTCTCGAACCCGTTTTGATTGAACACCATTCCCCCGACGCCGAAGTCACCCAACTCGTGCTCGTTGGTGAGGTACGTGACGTCGGCCAGTTGGCGCACGCCCGCCATACGCAACTCGTGCTCCACGTTGAAGCAGTATTCGAACGCCGCCCCCTCGCAGGTGCACGTGCCGTGTCCGACGCCGACCACCAATCTCTGTCGCTCACCGGCCTTCAACTTGGCGATCACCTCGCGGAATCGCTGCGACGTCTCGGTGGCGTGCGCCGCGGTGCAGACCGAGAGTGAGTTACCTTCGGGGCCGAGGCCCGGCGTCGCCGCGAAATTCAACTTCGGACCCGTGGCGTTAATGAGGTAGTCGTACGTGATGCGGTCCTCTTGCCCCTCACGGGTCGGGTCGGTGTAGCGAACCTTGACGAAGGGCCGCGACTCGTCCGACGAGCCAAAGGGGTGCAATTCGGTGGCGAGTGCCTGGTGGAATTCGATGCCCTTGCGACGATAAATTGGAGCGAGCGGAAACGTCACGTCGTCCGTGGTCATCTTGCCCACGCCCACCCAAATATTGGAAGGGATCCAATTCCACTTGGAGTTGGGTGAGACGACCACCACCTCGTGGGCGCCCTTCAGACGGCGTCGGAGGTGCAACGCCGCGGTGTGTCCCGATATCCCCGCCCCTAGAACGACCACTTTCGCCATGTCCACCTTCTCCACTCCGCGCCGCCCTCGCCGACGAGACGAACGCGACGACCCCCGATGGCGCCACCGCGCAGCGACGAACCACTACGACTTGAGCATTTCATACCCCTTGGGGTATTGAAAGTGCGGAGGCGGTGTCTAAAGTCCCTTGGGTCCGACTCCCCCGGTCCCCGGAGTACGTTCGCTACGCGACTGATGACGTCGCGAAACTACCCTCCGAACGATCGCGGACATGGAAAGTGGACGTCAAGGACACGGTCGCCACGAAATCGCTCTGAACAAGTCGCGACAGACGAGTGGCTTCTCCTTCGCGGGGAATGCGAGGTCGGGGCGCGTCAGGTTCAGGTGGGAAAGTGACGAAGCGATAATTTTCGCCTCGTCAGTGCACCAAGGCTCCGCCGGCGGACGGTCGGTCAGCCAGACTCGCGTGCGCCTTTGACGGCGTTGCGCCCTGCGTGAAGTTTCCTGGGGGTCGCCCCGAGGTCCCGCGAGACGACACTGGTCGTGCCCACGGGCCCAACGGCGAAAGGCTCCCTCGACGCAAGCGACCCCTCCACTGTCGGATCGGCAGCCCGTACGTTGAGTGAAGGGGTCGGGTGCGTGACCACGTCGAAGGCGTCCCCCGTGACGGTCGCGTCGGTACTCACAGTCCTCAGTCAAATCCCGCGTCGGTCAGTAGCCCGAGGCGTCGTCTCGTCGCGCGAGGGACTGCGTGGAGTTTTCACTGGTCACGAGTTGAATTGGTCGCGCGATGACGTGCTGCGAGATTCGTGAGGTTCGACGCTGTTGTGTCAGAACGCGCCCTCAATGCGGGAGAATCGACCTCAGTCGCAATCACGTCGTTACTGGTCGTGGGGGTTGCGCGGGCAACACTCACCTTGGCGCGTCCGGTACGACAAAGGTGACCAACGCCCCTAGGGGCTTCTCTCACCCGCCGTTAAGACTGTGACTATGACCTTGACCGCACCCGGCGCGCGCCACGTCGAACTACACGCGGGGGATCACCGACGCGAAGTGATGCAGCGCCGCTTCAACGACCGACCACTCCTGGTCTTTTGGGAAATGACCAAAGCCTGTGACCTCGCCTGCGCCCATTGCCGTGCAGACGCCCAACACGAGCCCAGCCCGTGTGAATTGACCACCGATGAAGGCCGACGCCTGATAGATGAGATGGCCGCATTGGCGAGTCCCCGGCCGATCTTGATCCTCACCGGTGGCGACTGCCTCAAACGAGACGACCTTCTCCCGCTGATCGACTACGCCAGGTCGGTCGCGGTGCCCGTGGCCCTCGCTCCCTCGGTAACCCCCCTGCTCACCCCCGAACGGATGCGTGAACTGCGCGAACACGGTATCAAGACCGTCTCGATTTCCCTCGACGGGATGAACGCCGCCACGCACGACGCCGTGCGGGGCGTGCCCGGTCACTTCGACGCGACCATGAGGACCCTCGGCGAACTCAAGGACGCGGGCTTCACGGTACAGATCAACACCACGGTGATGGCGCGCAACGTCGAGCAGATGGCCGATATCGCTCAACTGTTGCACACTCACCACATCGACATCTGGGAGGTCTTCTTTCTGATCTCCACGGGGCGCGGTACCGACGTCAACGCGTCAACACCCCAGCAGAACGAAGACATCTGTCATTTCCTCGTCGACGCGTCGCAGTACGGTTTCACAGTGCGCTCCGTGGAGGGACCTTTCCTGCGACGCGTCAATCAGCAGCGTCACGAGGGCGTCGCGGGCCCGGCCACGACCGACCTCTATGAGCGACTGCACACCCGTCTGCGTGATTTGCTCGGAGAACCGACCCACGACGTCTGCGCGCCCAGCGCGGCGACCCGCGACGGTAACGGCATCGTCTTCGTCGGCGCCACGGGTGACGTGTATCCCTCGGGATTCTTGCCGCTACCCCTCGGTAATCTACGCAGTGGCTCCCTCGTCGACATCTACCGCGACACCGCGTTAATGATGTCGATTCGTGAGGCGCGCTTCAATGGCGTCTGCGGCGAATGTTCGTTCCGCCAGCTCTGCGGTGGTTCACGTTCTCGCGCCTTCGCCACTTCGGGCGATCCTCTGCAGTCCGATACCGCCTGCATCTTGGTCAGCCCCCCGGCCACGTCGGAGGCATCGCAGCCGGACGGTTGACGGTCACGACGCCCTGGGACCCCACCGGAGCAATCAATAACCTCATCAAGCGCATCAAGCGGGTGGAGTTCGGCGTTCGCAACCTCGCCAGCCATCGCATCCGAGTCCTTCTCCACGCCGGCAAACCCAACTGTCGGGTCATGGGATCGATCGTCGTCAGATGATGCCGCCCCCGCCAGAATCCGAAGAGCCCGATTACGCCTAACAAGCGAACTACCAGTACTCCGGTCCTCGAGTGGAGGTGATGGGATTCGAACCCACTGCCTCTACATTGCGAACGTAGCGCTCTACCAATTGAGCTACACCCCCGAAGGAGTACCCACTTTAGCCCAGCGCGTAGCGACGTGACTCGCGGCGCCAACCTTCGTCGTGCGAGGCGGCGACACGACCAGCGTCATCCTCGTCGACCACCTCGTCGTAGCGGTCGTCGACGTAGTCCTCAAAGGGCGAGTATTCCCTGATAGTACGGCGTCCGAGCAGTGACGCCGCCTCGAGGTAGCCCTGGCTCACGGCGTACAACGCGGCCGCCACGTCGAGCACCAATCCAGTCCACGAGAGGATGAGGACGTACTGCACGAGGGAGAGGCCGACGACGAGGTACACGCTGGTACTGAAGAACGCGCTCGCCGCGAGGCTCGCGAAAATCCGATTCCGACGCACCCTCATCGAAGCGCGCGGCGCCGGGTCAGCGTAAGTCGGCACCGACTCGTACGCTCGGGCGCCCTGCTCGACGGGCGCCACCGGGGCACTGGCGTAGGCCGCGAATCGGTGGGACGTCAGCGCACGAGCCGGCCCGAGCGAACCCACGGTGCGCGGCTGATCGTAGTCGTAGTCGCGGTCCCACTCGTCCCAGGACGTACGGCTCTCGAGCGAGGAGTACGTGTCGTCGTCCTGCACCACCGTGAGGCGTGGGCGTGAACGCGCGGCTTCGTGCTCGGGCTCGTAGGCCTGCTCCTCGTACAGGTAGGCCTCGTCGAGGCGGCGCGCGGGTGCCACCGAATAACGCTGTCGACTCAGGACCTCGTGCTCGGCGTGAAAGTGATCGATCGACTTGTCCGCGCGCGAGTTACGGAACTTCATCACCGCCCAGGGGGTCAAGATCGCCAACCAGAAAAGGGCGACGATGAGGGCTAGCATCCGTCAAACTCTCGGGTAGCACTCGTGGACATTGGTGTCAAATGTACCGCCGACTTCCTTGCAATTGGTGGATGTTCCGAGTCTTTAGGCCTCGTGGAGCCCGCACTCCTCCTTGTCGGCACCCGCCCAGCGACCCGATCGGCGGTCCGAGGGGTTGAGGGGCTTGATGGTCACGGGCGCGCAGCCAATGGACGCGTAGCCCTGCGCCCACAGCGGGTGTTCGGGTAAGTCGTGCGCGCGGAGATAGTAGGACACGTCATCGTCGCTCCACGTCGCGAGGGGATTCACCTTGACGAGTCCGAACCTCTCGTCCCAGTGCACGACCTTCATGGTGGCGCGCGTCGGGGCGTCCACGCGCTTCACCGACGTAATCCACGCCGCCTTGCCCGCCACGGCGCGCGCGAGTGGCTCCACCTTTCGCAACTCACAACAGCGCTGCGTGCCGCAGGGCCAGGCGGCGGCGTCGGGTCCGGGCTGCGTGCGAGTGACGCGCAGGTCCCAGTCACGTTCGAGACGCGCGAGGAACTCCACCGTCTCGGCGAAGTGTCCCCCGGTGTCCAAGAAGAGGACCTCGGTCTGGGGGGCGATCCGGTGGATCATGTGCAACAACGCCACGTCCTCGAAGGAACAGGCGAAGGCCACGTCAGAGTCGAATCGCTCGAAGGTCCACGCGAGGACCTCGCTCGGGGACGCGTGGGCGAATCGCTCGTCGGCGACGGTTATTTCGTGGAGAAGTTCGGGTGACGGCGTGGGCATGACCATGAGAGTACTAAAGCCTAACATTCTCTAGTGGTTATATGGACTAAGATGAGTACTACCCGATCTATGTCCACTTCTCTCCTGCAGGCCCCCCACATGACCAACCACCTCGACCTCCTCGAATCTCACGCCATCTTCATCCTCCGTGAGGTCGTGGCGGAGTGCGAACGACCCGTTCTCCTCTTTTCGGGGGGCAAGGACTCCGCCGTTCTGCTGCACCTCGCGGCCAAGGCCTTCGCCCCCCAGGCCCTGCCCTTTCCCGTGATGCACATCGACACGGGCCAGAACTTCCCCGAGGTCATCGAGTTTCGTGACAGCGCGGTCGCGCGCGCCAGTGCGCGCCTGATCATCGCGTCGGTCCAGGACTCGATTGACCAGGGCAAGGTGGCCGACCCGGGGCCCCTCGGACCGCGAAACCGTCTCCAGACCGTGACCCTGCTCGACGCCATCACCGCCCACGGCTTCGACGCCGCCTTCGGCGGCGCCCGGCGCGACGAGGACAAGGCCCGCGCCAAAGAGCGAATCCTCTCGTTCCGTGACGCCTTCGGGCAGTGGGACCCCCGCCAACAGCGACCCGAGCTGTGGCAGCTCTACCAGGGCAAGGTCAACCCGGGGGAACACCTGCGCGCGTTCCCACTGTCGGACTGGACCGAACTCGACATCTGGCAATACATCGAACGCGAGCACATGGAGTTGCCGCGCATCTACTTCGCCCACGAGCGCGACGTCGTGCTGCGCGACGGCATGTACCTGGCCGTGGGCCCCTTCGTCGCCCCGCGTCCGGGTGAGGTCGTCGAACGGCTCACCGTACGTTTTCGCACGGTGGGCGACGCCAATCTCACGGGCGCGGTCCTCTCGCACGCGACCACCCTCTCGGCCATCGTGGACGAGATCAGTCTGGCCAACGTGTCCGAGCGCGGCGCCACCCGCGGTGACGACAAGTTCAGCGAGACCGCGATGGAAGACCGCAAACGCGAGGGCTACTTCTAAATGAAACTCGCCGCCAAAGACCTCCTGCGCCTGGCCACGGTGGGTTCCGTGGACGACGGTAAGTCCACCCTCATCGGTCGCCTCCTGGTGGACACGCGCCAGCTCTTCGACGACCAACTCGACGCCGTCGTGGCCGCGTCCGAGAAGCGCGGCGTCGGCGACCTCGACCTGAGCTTCGTCACCGACGGCCTGCGCGCCGAGCGCGAACAGGGCATCACCATCGACGTCGCGTACCGGTACGCGTCGACGCCGACGCGCAAGTTCATCATCGCCGACTGCCCCGGACACGTGCAGTACACCCGCAACATGGCCACGGGGGCCTCCACCGCCGACCTGGCCCTGGTGGTCTTGAACGTGGCCCACGGCGTCAAAGAACAGACCCGGCGCCACCTGTGCATCGCCGCGCTCCTGGGCGTGCGGACACTCATCGTGGCGGTCAACAAGATGGACGAAGTCAACTGGTCCGAAACGGCGTACCTCAGCGTGGTCGACGAACTGAGCACGCTGGCCCACGAATTGGGGTTCGCGTCGATGACGCCGATACCGGTGTCGGCGCTCCTGGGCGAGAACGTCGTGGAGCGTTCGTCGCACCTGGATTGGTACGACGGCCCCTCGGTGCTCCAGGCCCTCGAGGCGTGCACCGCGGGCTCCTGGAACCACACCACCACCGGGGCGCGGCTTCCGGTGCAGTGGGTCCTGCGACAAAATGGGGGTGGTCGCACCTACGCCGGCATGCTCAGTGGCGCCGCGCTGCACGTGGGCGAGCGGGTGACCCTGCTACCGGCGAACGTCGAGACCACCGTCGTCTCGCTGACGTCGGGATCGGGCGCGCACCAGGCCGCCACCGCCGGACTCTCCATCGACGTGGGCCTGGCCGACGAGACCGACGCGGGGCGCGGCGACCTCCTGGCCACCGCACCCCTGCCCACCCTCACCAAGGAGTTCGAGGCCACCGTGTGCTGGTTCGGTGAGCAGCCCCTGCGTCACTCGCAGCGACTGCGGCTCAAGCACACGTCGAAGGTCACGCCCGTGCGCCTCCAAGAGATCTTGGGCGTCGTCGACATCGAGACACTGAGCGTCAACGCGGGGGATCAACTGACCACCAACGACATCGGCGTCGTGAGTCTGCAGACCGCCGATTGGTTGGTGGTCGACGACTATCGCGACAACCGCGTCACGGGCAGCTTCGTCCTCATCGACGAGGTCACCAACGCGACGGTCGCCGCGGGCATGATGGGACGCGCCACCTTCCTCTAGCGTCCCTCGAGGGTCCCACCGAGGCTCGTCGGCGCAAAGACGGCGAACATGGCGCGTCGCGCGTCGACGAAGTGCGGCACCCACTGGGGTCGTAGTCGTCGCATCTCCGCGCCCAACGCCATCCGGACCCCGCGCTCGCCGGCCCGGTCGGACGACCCCAACTCGTCGAGAAACGCCATCGCCACCATCCGATCGTGCAGCTGGCCCAGCACGTCCTGGATTCCCTCCAGGTGTCGGGCGACCTCGCGCGCCGCGGGGCCGAGGAACTGGGCGCCGATCTCGTAGTTGTAGCGGCACTTCTTGGAGCCGATCCGCACCAGGTGGAGATCGTCGTCACTTCGCCACCCGGCCGGGTCGCCGATGGCCTCCAGGTACGCGCACGTGGCCCCCCACAACACCGGCGTGAAGACCACCGCGGCGCTGGTGCGCCCCAGGGCCCCCAATCCCGGATCCTGACTGAGTCGGGCGAGTCGACGGCGCACGCGCGCGTAGCGCGAGGAGTCCAGCAGTCGGGCCACCCGCCGCTGGTGCTCTGCGCGCCGATGCGTCAGCGCCACGTCCACGGCGTCGTGCAAGGGGGTGGCCCGCGCCAGGTGGGAGTCGAAGAGTTCCCCGAGTACGTCGAGGTCGCGCAGTCCCCCCAGCGTGGCGCCCACCCAGCGCAGGTCGTCGCGCAGGCGATCCCACGGTTCATCGGGCAAGACCTGGCGCATGGCGCGCAGTTCGGACCGCAAGCGACGCGCGCTGACCCGCAACTGGTGGATACCCTCGGCGTCCACCCCCGAGCGCGCGCGCGAAAAGTTGGCGTCCATCGACTCCACCTCACGACGCAGAAAACGGCTGACGACGTCGCCCGTGCTCAGCGACGCGTCGGGGGAGGTCACGGGGCGAGGAGGCGGACGCGACGCAACCCCATAGGCATCCTCTCCTCGTCCTCACCGCAAACTACACCGCCGGCGAGGGGCGTCGCGCGACGGCGCACCGACCTCAGAACTGCCAGAACATGGCGACGAGCGCCACCGCGACGACACTCAACAGGACGTCCACGGAACGCACCAGCTGACGCCCGCGCTCGACGCTGGCGTGACCGTCGTGGGCGATGACTTCGGCCACGGTACGTTCGAGGGGCAGCGTGCGCGCCTCCAGGTGTCCGGCGGCGGCGAGGTAGCACACGAGACCCACCCCCACCCACGGTCGCGCGAGCGACACGGTGCGATCGCCCATCAACGACATGGTCAGTCCCGTGAGCAGCATGAGGTGCAACACGCGCGCCGCCCAGTTGCGACGCGACGGGAACTTGCGGCGCTGTTCCTCGTCACTGGCGGCGTGGACGATGGCCATCGCCGAGGTCCGCATGACCACGAAGACCGCGACGACGGCGACCGCGCTCAGTACGTGAACGACGAAGACGAGATCGTAGGGGACACTCGGGGCGCTCATGCTGGAAACAGTAACGCCCTCGCCGCCTGGTACGGGTCGGTGGTCCCCGCGACCAAGGCGTCGAGCTGCTCGTGGTAGCGCGGCGCCCCCGCGCCCGCGTGGAACGATTCGCGCAGCATCGCACCCAGCACCCGATCGAGTTCGAGCGCGACGCGTCGACGACGCCGCGACGCCCGCTCGTCGCCGGAGAGGTAGTGGTGGTGGCGCGCCAGCTCGCGCCACAGCTCGTCCAGACCGCGACCGTCGCTCGCGACGGTGTCCACGACGGGCGCGCGCCACGGCGTCGCCGGACCCATGTCCATCATTCGTTCGAGGTCGCGGCGGGTCTCGGCGGCGCCGGCGCGATCGGCCTTGTTGATGACGAAGACGTCGGCCACCTCGAGGATCCCGGCCTTCTCGGCCTGGACGGCGTCGCCCCAACCGGGGTTCAGCACCACCACCGTCGTGTCGGCGGTCGAGGCGACGTCCACCTCCATCTGGCCCACGCCCACCGTTTCGAGGATGACCACGGAGAAGCCCACGGCCCCGAGCACCCGCACGGCGTCGGGTACGGCCAGTGACAGCCCCCCCAAATTACCCCGCGTCGCCATGGAGCGGATGTAGACCCGCTCGTCGGTGGCGTGACCCTGCATGCGAAAGCGGTCCCCGAGGAGCGCGCCCCCCGAGAAGGGTGAACTGGGGTCCACGCACACGACGGCCACGCGCGCGAAGGGGTTCTCGCCGGCGAAGGAGCCCTGACCCAGGGCGGTCGTGATGAGCTGGTCGGTCAGCGTCGACTTGCCGGCACCGGGCGCCCCGGTCAGGCCGATGACGTGCGGCGCGCTGCTCGCGTACACCAGTGCGGCCGTCGCCTGGTGCCACTCACCCGCGCCCTCGACGTAACTGATCAACCGCGCCAGGGCCGCGCGCGATCCCTCGCGCGCCTGCGTGAGCAGTTGCTCGGGCTCGCGCGTGTTCATTCGACCCACCTGACCGCGGCCCCGAGACCGCGCAGCCGCCCCGGGAGGTCGTCGTAGCCCCGCGCCACGTGCTCGATACCGCTGACGGTGGTCTCGCCCTGCGCCACCAGGCCCGCCAGCACGAGGGCCGCCGTCGCGCGGATGTCACTGCCGTGCACGGCGGTCCCCACGAGGTGCTCCACACCGCGAATCATCGCGTGGTGTCCCTCGGTGGTGATGCTCGCCCCGAGGCGCACCAGCTCGTCGACGTAGCGAAAACGGCCGACGAACAGGTTCTCGGTCACCACCGAGACGCCGTCGGCGACGCTCAACATGGTGGTGATGAGCGGCTTGTAGTCGGTGGCCACGCCGGGGTAGGGCAACGTGGCGACGTCCACCGCGCGTAGTCGCGCCGGGCCCTTGACGCTGACGCCCGGTCCCGCGAGGTCCAGGACTCCCCCCATGGCCTCAATCTTGCGCAGCAGCATCACCATGTGGTCGGGTCGGGCGTCGACCACGCGCACTTCGCCCCCGGTGATCATGGCCGACGCCAAGTACGTCGCGCTCACGACCCGGTCGGTCACCACCTCGTGCTCGGCGGGCCGCAGTTCGCCGACGCCGTTGATGATCAGACGCGACGTGCCGAGGCCTTCGATGCGCGCACCCATGGCGAGGAGTTGGCGTCCGAGGTCTTCGACCTCGGGCTCGCGCGCGGCGTTCTCGATGACCGACCTTCCGTCGGCCAGCACGCACGCCATCAACAAGTTGTCGGTCGCGGTGTGACTCGGGTACTCCAGGGTGATGTGCGTCGCGCGCAGTCGACCCGCGCACGTGGCGCGAATCGAGGTCCGGTCGTTGTGGAAGCTCGCGCCCATGGCGCTCAGCCCGTCGGTGTGAAAA
>JAKCEC010000032.1 GCA_021841725.1 Actinomycetes bacterium
GGGGTTCGTGCGCGACGGGCGATCCCCACGACCTGACGCGACAACCCGCGTGGTTTCGTCGCTGGAACGCGCGACGCGTCCGAGAGAAGGCCCAGCGACGAGCCCTGGGCGCCGCGGCCACCACCATTGCGATGACCATCGGCTGGCGGGTCGCCCCGGTACTGAACGCGCTGGTTCGCCACCCGTGGTTGGTGCCCGTCGAAGCGCTCACCCTCTTCGTTCCCGCACTCTTGTTGATGGTCGAGTTGGTCGAGTCGCCCCCACTGACCCCGGGGATCTCCCGACCCTACCGGATCGGCGTCTCCGCGGTGGTGATGTGGTCGGCGTGGGTCGTGGCGTACCTCGCGGGAATGAGCCACGATTCGTGGTACCCGGCGTTTCACCACGTCGCGGGTCGAGGGATCTCGGCCTCGGCGGATCAGCAGATCAGTTCGGGTGCGGTGTGGGTGTTGACGGCGGCGCTCTTCTTGCCGATCGTCTTTTGGAACCTCGTGCACTGGCTGCAGTCCGAAGAGGACCCCAACGAGGAGATGATCAAACTATTCCGTCAAGAGCGCGAGCACGGTTTCTTCGGGAGCGCTGACTAGCGCGTTCGAGGGATCAGGTGCCCGGTAGTCGGGGCAGTGCGGGCAAGTTGATGGGAATCAGGGTGGTGCCCAGGAGTGCTGACGCGGACTGCACGTCCGCGAGAACGGCCGCCCGGTCTTGACTGAGCATGTTCTCGTGCTGCGACAGGCTGGCGGTGTCCATGTGAAACGGTGTCGCGCCGAAGTAGTTACGGATGTCGAGGATCGTGGCCACGCCGTCGTAGGTCAGCCACTTGACGACGGAGGCGAGCGCCGCGTCGACCTTCTTGCCCGGGGCCGTGTCGCTCACCTGGATGTTGTTCGTCATGTCCGAGATGGGTCCGCTGGCGAACGAACAGACCGTCTGGTCCTGTAACAGATAGTTCTTCACCGTCTTGAGGTTCGCGGGACTCAGCGTCTGCGAGAGGTCGGCGCGGTAGAAGGAGAAACTCTCCTTGAGGGCGAAGATGCAGGGCGCGGCGTCGGCGTTGATCAGCTTGATGGTGCCATTTTGCTGCGCCGTGTCCTCGGACTTGGAGAGGGGGTGGGGCAGGTCGGTGATCACCGAGACCGCGACGACCAAGATGACGCCGACCGTGGCGAGGAACCAGGGACGCCGGTACCAGACGGCCTTCGCGATGGTCAGCGACGACGAGGGCATCGAACCCGGGTCGAAGGCGACGTCTGAATGGTGCGTAGGGCTCGAAGTCATTGATTCAGACTAACGGTCTCGAATCGCAGCGCCTCGGCGAATTGGGCCTGCGCGGCGGTACTCAGGGTGAACACCCCCGTGGCGCTCTCGTGGGCGGCGGGGGCGGCGAAGCCCAGGAGCTGCGAGGTCGGGCTCAGGAAATAGACGAGGGAGTTGTGCGCCGTCTGGGCGGCGGAGGATCCGACTCGCACCTGAACGCCGTAGGCCTTCCAGACGGCGTTGAGGCGGGTGAGCGGACCGGTGACGAAGTGAACGTTGGCGTAGGACCCGAGCCCGGTGGCGCTCAACGCCGCGGGGACGCCCGGGGCCGGGGGGGCGAAGGGGTCGGTGTTGACCACGATGACGTTGATCCGCGGGGCCGAGGGGCCGAGGTCGGTGAGTACCCGTCGCAGTTCGCCACCGAGGACGGGGCAGATGTCGGTACAGTTCTGGTCGAAGAAGGTGACCAGGGTGAAACGCCCCCTCGCCTGGACCGTCCCGTAGGGGTGGCCGCGCTGGTCGTGCAGGGTGAAGGCCGGTGCCGGCACGTTCGCTAGGAGCTTGAGGTGCAGTACGGCGGCGTTCGCGGCGACGGGGCTCGACGGCACCCGGGTCGCGGCCGGCGCCACCGTCGACGGCGTCACGAAGGTTGGCGTGGTGTTCGACGTCGAGGTGGACGGTAGGCCGAGGTTGCCGAAGTAGTGTTCGACGGCCTGACCGCCGAGTCCGAGGATCGCGAGCGCGGCGACGCCTCCCCAGAGGGCCTTTTTGGGAATCCGTCCCACGATGCGCCCCGCGCCGTCTTCGCTGATCGCGCTCAGTTCGTGACGAAAGGCGTTTCGCCGGTCCTCTTCGCTCAGTTCGTGGTCCGGGGCCTGTTCGCTCATATGACCAAATGAGTCTAATGACGGGCTCACCCCGTGGTTCCCCGAGCGCCGGGGGCGCTGTATATGCTGAAGCCACCATGGTCGAGCCCCGCGACACCCCCCCGGCGCCGGTCGTAGCACGTCTCTCGCGGCGCGAGGCGTGGCGCCTCCACACGTACCTCGCGCTGGGCCTCGCGTTGTGCGTGGCGGCGTTCTGGTTTGAACTCTCGAGGGCCCTGGGCGGCAACGCGTTGAGCTGGGCTTACGTGTTCGAGTGGCCGCTGCTGGGCGCCTTCGCGATCTACATGTGGTGGCAACTCTTGCACCCGGGTCGCGACAATCGGGTGAATCGCAAGGTCAAATCCCTCGACCCCTCCTTTAACGGCATGCTCGAGCGCTGGGAGGAGTCGCGCGACGACGCGGCCGCGTCGCGCGATGACGCCGAGTCCACGGGCGACTGATCCCGGAAGCGCTGACTAACCTACACACAATGTCGTACGTCACTCAGAATTGGTCGTTCGACCCCGTGGCGGTGCTGATGTTGCTCACGGTCGTGGCCCACGAGGTCGGACTGTCGCGGCTCGCCCGGCGGTCTCGTCCCGCGGCGCAGCGGCGTCGGCGCCGACGAGCCCTCGCCTTCTACGCCGGATTGGTGACGTTGGCGCTGTCCATCATGTCGCCCCTGGACTACTGGTCGTCGCGGTACTTCTTCGTGCACATGATTGATCACCTGTTCCTCGCCTTCTTCGCGCCCATCCTCCTCGTGTTCGGTGCCCCGTGGGTGCCCCTGCACTTTTGCCTGCCGGTGCGCGCGCGCCGGGCCGTGGGCAAGTTCTTGTTCCTCTCGTCGAGCACGCGCGGGTTGCGCGCCCTGGGACGCGCCCTGCGCACCCCCCTCTTCGCAGTCCTCTTCTTCAACGTCGTGATGCTCGGGTGGCACGTGCCGGTCGCGTACGACTATTCCGAGACACATCTGTGGGTGCACGTCTGGCTGATGCACACCAGTTTCGTCCTCGCGGGCGTGTTGTTCTGGTTGCAGATACTGCCCTCGCACCCGATGCGTCCCGCGAAGGGGCCGATCTGGCAGGCCGGCGCGATCCTCGTCACCAACGTCATCATGACGGTGACGGCGATGTCGATGAGCATCCTGACGAGTTCGAGTTGGTACAGCATCTACGCGCACGTCCCCGGAGTGACGATGTCGCCCTTCGAGGACCAACAGATCGGTGCCGCCATCTTGTGGGTCTGCGGCGACTTCTGGGCCCTGCCCATGCTCTTCATCGTCATTCGCCGCGCGGTCGAGACCGAGGGCTCGATGAGCGACGTCTTCGACCGGGTGTTCCGCGGGCGCCACGAGGACCTCGAGATCGTCGCGGTGCCCCGACGTCGCACCGGCGCGTAGGTGCTACATTCGAGGGTGCCGTGAAAAGAGTCCCGTGAGGCTCCTACGGCGGGAGGCTACCTAGTGGATGCGCACGCATCATCGTCGACGCACCGGCGCGACAGCTTCGTTCCCCGATCCCTTTTACTGAGCGCCGACGACGTACGTCGCGCGGTGCGGCGCATGGCCCACGAAGTCGTCGAGCGGGTTCGCGACACCGACGCCCTCGTCGTGCTGGGCCTGCAGACCGGGGGGGTGCCCTTCGCCGAGGTTCTGGCCGACGCCCTCGAAGAGATCAGCGCACACCGGGTGGTGCGCGGCTCCCTCGACGTGTCGTTCTACCGCGATGACGTGGCGCAGCGTCCCTTCGTCGCCTCGAGCGCGTCGCACGTGCCGGTCGACTTGAGCGAACGACTGGTCCTGCTGGTCGACGACGTCCTCTTCACGGGTCGGACCATTCGATCCGCCCTCAACGCCCTGGGCGACTTCGGGCGCCCTCGGGCGGTGCAACTGGCGGTGATGGTCGACCGCGGGCACCGCGAACTGCCCATACGCCCCGACTACGTGGGCAAGAACTTGCCGACGTCGCTGTCCGAGGAGATTGTCGCCACCCTCGAGGGTGTGTGGATTGGGACGAGGGGCGAGGGATGATCACGTCCATCCGCGGTCGCAATCTCCTGACCCTCGACGGGCTGAGCCCCGAGGCCCTCCTCGAGGTCCTCGACACCGCCGAACTCTTCGTGGAGGTCAACCAGCGCACCATCAAGAAGGTGCCCGCCCTCAAGGGGCGCGTCGTCGCCTCCTTGTTCTTCGAGGAGTCCACCCGCACCCGCCTCAGTTTCGAGACTGCGGCGAAGCGCCTCTCGGCTGACGTGTTGTCCCTCGCCGTCGCGTCGAGCAGCGTGAAGAAGGGTGAGTCGCTGCGCGACACGATCGCCACGATCGACGCCCTGGGCATCGACGCCGTCGTCATGCGCCACCAGTCGAGCGGGGCGGCGCACCAGGTGGGCGGGTACGTCCCCCACGTGCGCGTGATCAACGCCGGTGACGGGCTCCACCAGCACCCCACTCAGGGTCTGCTCGACGCCTTCACCGTGCGCCAGGTCCTCGCCGAACGCGCGCACGCGCGAGGATCCGAGACGGGGCGCGAACTCTTCGCCGGCCTGCACGTGTTGATCGTGGGCGACATCCGCCACTCGCGCGTCGCGCGCAGCGACGTCGCCGCCTACAGCGCCCTCGGGGCCGAGGTGCGCGTGGCCGCTCCCGGGACCCTGCTGCCGTCCTCCCTCGAGGACTGGCCGGTGGGCGTGGTGTCGGATTTCGACGAGGCCCTCGACTGGGCGGACGTCGTCGGCGTGCTGCGTCTGCAGCACGAGCGCGGCACCGGGGCCTTCGTGCCGAGCCTGCGCGAGTTCACCCAGACCTACGGTCTCACGATGGAACGCGCCCGCCGCCTGCGACCCACGACGATCATCATGCACCCCGGGCCCATGAACCGGGGGGTCGAGATCGATTCGGCCGTCGCGGACCTGCCGGCCGCGGTGATCGAACGTCAGGTCAGCAACGGCGTGCCCATCCGCATGGCCGCCCTCTACCTGAGTGTCACGGGCTCGCCCGAGGAGGCGAAATGACGACGTACCTGATTCGACACGGCGTGGTGATCGGTCCGCACGGCGCACGCGTCGCCGACGTCCTGGTGCGCGACGGCCGCATCGTCGGGGTTGACGCGTCGCTGGCGGCGCCGGCGGGCGCGCGGGTGATCGAGGCGGAGGGGTGTTGGGTGGGTCCGGGCTTCGTCGACCTGCACACGCACTTGCGCGAACCCGGTCGCGAGGCCGCCGAAACCATCGAATCCGGGGCCCTGGCCGGCGCCGTCGGCGGCTACAGCGCCCTCGTGGCGATGCCCAATACGGAACCGGCGCTCGACAGCGTGGCGCTGGTCACCTACGTGTTGGAGCAGGGCGCGCGCACGCCGGTGGACGTGGCCGTCGCCGGCGCCATCACCCGAGGGCGCGAGGGTCGACACCTCGCCCCCCTGGCGGAGATGGCGGCGCTCGGCGTGCGACTCTTCACCGACGACGGGACGGGGGTGCAGGATCCCTCGATGATGCGCCGGGCCCTGGAGTACGCGCGTCCCCTGGGCGTGCGGCTCGCCCAGCACTGCGAAGACGAGTCGTTGGCGGCCGGGGGCTCGATGAACGAGGGGGCCCTGAGCAGTCGGCTCGGCCTCGTGGGCCGTCCGGCCCTCGCCGAGGAGCTGATGGTCCTGCGCGACATCGAGTTGGTGCGCCTCACCGGTGGTGCGGTGCACTTCTTGCACCTGTCGACGGCGCGCTCGCTGGAACTGGTCTCCGCGGCGCGGCGCCAGGGACTCGACGTCACCGCCGAGGTGACGCCGCACCACCTGACCCTGGACGAAACCGCCTGCGCGCACTTCGACGCACAGTTCAAGGTGCACCCCCCGTTACGCACGCGCGAGGACGTGGCGGCCCTGCGCCAGGGTCTGCGCGAGGGCCTCTTCGACGCCGTGGCCACCGATCACGCGCCGCACTCGCCCGAACTCAAGGATCGGGCCTTCGACGAGGCGCCGGCCGGCATGCTGGGTCTCGAGCACGCGGCGGCGCTCGCCTTCGAGGCCCTGGGGGCCGACGCGTGCGACCCGGTCACGTTCTATTCGGTGATGAGCCGGGGCCCCGCGCGCGTGGCCCAGTTGCGCGCGGGCGACGCCCGGGTGCGCCTCGGCGCGCACGGGGGTGACGTGGTCGCGGGCGAGGACGCCAACCTCACCGTCTTTGACCCGCGCGCGCAGTGGGTGGCGCGTCGTGATGATCTGCAGAGTCGCGCGCGCAACACCCCCTACCACGGACGCGCGTTGCGCGGTCGCGTCACCACCACGATCACGCGGGGTCACCTCGTCGTGCACGAAGGGAAACTGCAATGAGTCGTCCCGCCGCCACCCTGGTCCTCGCCGACGGGACCACCTTCGAGGGCTACGCCGCGGGGTACCTGCCCGAGGGCGGCGTCACCACCGGGGAGTTCGTGTTCAACACCGCGCTCTCGGGCTACCAGGAGGTCATCACCGATCCCTCCTACGCCGGCCAGGTCATCACCTTCACCTACCCGCACATCGGCAACTACGGCGTGACCCCGCTCGACGACGAGGCCGCGCGGCCCTGGTGTCGCGGGGTGGTGGTGCGCGAACTGGCCGCGCGCCGCTCGAATTGGCGCTCGGTGGAGGACCTCGAGACGTTCCTCGTGCGACACCGCGTGCCGGCGATCGTGGGCGTCGACACCCGCCGCCTCACGCGCCACCTGCGATCACACGGCGCCCTGGCCGGTGCTTTCGGCGCGGGCGATCGCGACTCCGTGAGTGCGGCCGCGCGCACCGCCACCGGGACCGACGGCCAGGACTACGTCACCGCGGTGACCACGCCGTCCACCTACACCCGGGGCGCGGGGGACCGCCACGTGGTGGCCTACGACTACGGCGTCAAGGAGACCATGGTGGCCCAACTGGCGCGGCGCTTCCGCGTGACGGTGGTGCCCGCCGGGACCAGCGCCGAGGAGGTGCGCAGCCTGCGCCCCGACGGCGTGTTCCTCTCCAACGGCCCCGGGGATCCGGCGGCCCTGGTGACCCACGTGGACGAGATCGGACGTCTGGTCGGCACCGTGCCGATCTTCGGCATCTGCCTCGGCCACCAGCTCCTGGCCACGGCGTTGGGTGCGCGCACGTTCAAGCTGCCCTTCGGCCACCACGGGTCCAATCACCCGGTCCAGGACCTCGCCTCGGGTCGCGTCGAGATCACCGCGCAGAACCACAACTACGCCGTGTCGCCCGACTCGCTCGAGCGCGCCGTGATCAGCCACGTCAACCTCAACGACGGCGTGATCGAGGGACTCTCGTCGCGCGCGGAGCGGTGCTTCTCCGTCCAGTACCACCCCGAGGCGGGTCCCGGTCCCCACGACGCGCGCTACCTGTTCGAACGTTTCGACCACCTACTGAGCGGCCACTGGGAGAGCATGTAATGCCACGTCGTAGTGATATCTCGAGCATCCTCGTCATCGGGTCGGGCCCGATCGTGATCGGCCAGGCCTGCGAGTTCGACTATTCGGGGACCCAGGCCTGCCAGGTCTTGCGCGCCGACGGGTACCGGGTGATCCTGGTGAACTCCAATCCCGCCACGATCATGACCGATCCGGCGACGGCCGACGTGACCTACGTGGAGCCGCTGGACCCCGACGTCCTCACCGACATCCTCGAGCGCGAGCGCCCCGACGCCCTGCTCCCCACGCTCGGCGGCCAGACCGCCCTGAACCTGACGATGGAGCTGGTGCGCCGCGGCGTGCCCCAGCGCCTCGGCGTCGAAGTGATCGGTGCGCGTCCCGAGGCCATCGACACCGCCGAGAACCGTGAACTCTTCAAGGCCGCGATGGCCGACATCGGCCTCGCGGTGCCCCAGTCGGGGTTCGCGCACTCGGTGCCCGAGGCGCTCGCCATCGCGGAGTCGATCGGCTGGCCCATCATCATCCGCCCGAGTTTCATCCTGGGCGGGGCCGGCACCGGCATCGCGGACAACGCGGAGGACTTCACCCGACTGGCGGTGGAAGGCATCGACGCCTCACCCATCGGCGAGATACTGGTCGAGAAGTCCATCGCCGGCTGGAAGGAGTACGAACTCGAGGTGATGCGTGACGTCGCCGACAATTGCGTCGTGATCTGCGGCATCGAGAATTTCGACCCGATGGGCGTGCACACCGGCGACTCGATCACGGTCGCCCCCATCCAGACCCTGTCCGACGTCGAGTACCAGGCGATGCGCGACGACGCCTTCGCGGTGCTACGACGGGTGGGGGTCGAGACCGGCGGTTCGAACGTGCAGTTCGCGGTCAACCCCGACACCGGCGAACGGCTCGTAATCGAGATGAATCCGCGCGTGAGTCGCTCCAGTGCGCTGGCGTCCAAGGCCACCGGGTTCCCGATCGCGAAGATCGCCGCCCAACTCGCGGTGGGCTACACCCTCCACGAGATCCGCAACGACATCACCAAGCTCACCCCGGCCAGCTTCGAGCCGGTGATCGATTACGTGGTCACCAAGATCCCGCGGTGGGCCTTCGAGAAGTTACCCGGGGCGACTCCCGAACTCGGTACCCGCATGCAGTCCGTCGGGGAGGTGATGGCCATTGGGCGCACCTTCACCGAATCCCTCCAGAAGGCGATTCGCTCCCTCGAGCAGGGTCGGATGGGCTTCGCCCTCGGTCCCGACAGTGAATTCGCGCAACTCGACGAGGCGACCCTCTGGCACCGCTGCGAAGTGGCGACCCCCGAGCGCCTCTTCGCCCTCCACGAGGTCCTGTGGCGCGGGGCCGGGGTCGACGAGGTCGTCGCGCGCACGCGCATCGACCCCTGGTTCGTCGAACAGCTCCACCACCTCACGACCCTCGAGCGCGAACTGGCGCACGTCGACGTGGCGCGTCTGGACGCACGAAACTGGCGTCGTTTCAAGCAGGCGGGCTTCTCGGACCCCCAGATCGCCGTGCTCGCCGGGAGTGACACCGCGACCGTCACGGCCGCGCGGCGCGCGGCGGGCGTGGTGACGACCTTCAAGACGGTCGACACGTGCGCGGCGGAATTCGACGCCCTCACCCCGTATCACTACAGCACCTACGAAGACGAGAGCGAGGTGCGCCCCTCGGCGCGCGACCGCGTGATCATCCTGGGCTCGGGTCCCAACCGCATCGGCCAGGGCATCGAGTTCGACTACTGCTGCGTGCACGCGGCGATGGCCCTGCGCGCCATGGGCTACGAGACGGTGATGGTCAATTGCAATCCCGAGACCGTGTCGACGGACTACTCCACGTCGGATCGCCTCTACTTCGAGCCGCTGACGCCCGAGGACCTGGCCGAGGTGATCGCGGCCGAGCAGGCCGCCTGCGTCGGTGACGCGCGGGTGCGTGGGGTCATCGTCTCCCTCGGGGGCCAGACCCCCCTCAAGTTGGCCCACAGTCTCGACCCCGCCCTCGTGCTCGGCACGTCGGTCGCGGCCATCGACGTCGCCGAGGACCGCGAGCAGTGGTCCCAGATCTGTCGCCGGATCGGCCTGCGTCAGCCCCCCGGGGACGTGGCGCACACCCTGGCGGAGGCCGCCGTGGTGGTCAAGGGCATTGGCTACCCGGTCCTCGTGCGTCCGAGCTACGTCCTGGGCGGACGCGCCATGGAGATCGTCTACGACGACGCCGCGCTCGAACGCGTGATGAAGGACCTCACCAGCGCGACGGGTTCCCTGGCGCGCGAGGGGGGGGTGTCCCAGACTCGACCCATCCTGATCGATCGATTCCTCGAGGACGCGGTCGAGGTCGACGTCGACGCGGTGCGCGACGCGACCGGCGATTTCTTCGTCGCCGGGATCATGGAGCACGTCGAGGAAGCCGGGGTGCACTCGGGCGACTCCGCGTGCGCGCTGCCGCCCCAGAGTCTGAGTGCCTCGGTGCTCGCGCGTTTGCACGACTACAGCGCGCGCATCGCGCACGAACTCGGCGTCGTCGGACTGATCAACGTGCAGTACGCGGTCAAGGACGACGAAGTCTTCGTGCTCGAGGCCAATCCGCGGGCGTCGCGCACGGTGCCCTTCGTCGCCAAGGCCACCGGGGTGGCGCTCGCGCAGGTCGCCGTCGAGGTGATGCTCGGGGTCACCCTGGCCCAATTGCGCGAGCGCGGCGCGGTGCCCGCGCAGACCCCCGTTCCGACCTAC
>JAKCEC010000033.1 GCA_021841725.1 Actinomycetes bacterium
ACCGCCGCGACCCAGTAGTGACGCCTGGTCCACCTCGGCCGCGACGGCCTCGGGGAACATCGCGAGCGCCTTGCGCAGGGCGTCGTAGCCCCCCGTCTCGAGGTAGCGGTGCAGGGTAAAGGAATCGTTCAAGTCGCGCCGCGAGGACACGATGCGGGGGGCGTCCAAGCTCGCCATCACGTCGTCTCCTGGGCCGCGGCCTCGGCGCGCGCGGCGCGCGCGGCCAGGGCGGCGGCGCGCTCGGCGGCGACGTCGTCCTTGGTGGCGCGCAGGCCGCCCTGACGCTTCACGCGGATCAGGGTGCCGTGACTCGGGACCTCGTGGTCCAGGCGTCCCTCGCGCAGGTCCTGGACCATGGCGTCGAAGGTCTCGGGCGTCGTCGTGCGCACGTAGCGGTGGTTCACCTGCACGCACGGCGCGTGATTGCAGTCGGCGAGGCACTCGGTCTCTTCGAGCGTGAAGAGGCCGTCGCTCGACGTCGCCCCCACCGCGCACCCGAGCGTCGAGGAGGCGTGTTCGAGCAGTTCTTCACCCCCGCCCAGTAGGCAGGCGATGTTGGTGCACACGCCCACCACGTAGCGGCCCACCGGCTCGAGGTGGAACATGTCGTAGAACGACGCGGTGCCGCGCACGTCCGCGGGGGACGTGTCGGTGAGCGACGCGACCTCCGCAATGCCGTCGTCGCTCAGGTACCCGTCTTGCTCCTGGGCCAGGTGCAGCAGGGGCAGCAGGGCCGAACGCTTGCGCGGGTAGAGCGCCACCAACTCTTCGGCGCGTTGGCGAATATCGGCGCGGAAATGACTCATCGGTCCACTTCTCCTAGAACGGGGTCCACCGTCGAGATCATGGTGATGGCGTCGGACACCGACGCGCCGCGCATCAACAACGGCATGGCTTGCAGGTTGGTGAAGCTGGGCGCGCGGACGTGGATGCGGTACGGCCGGGGGCCGCCGTCGGCGACCAGGTAGCACCCGATCTCGCCGCGCGGGGACTCCACCGCCGAGTACACCTCGCCCGCGGGCACGTGAAAGCCCTCGGTGAAGAGCTTGAAGTGGTGGATGAGGGCCTCCATGGATTCGCCGATGCGCGCGCGCGGCGGCGGCGTGACCTTCGGGTCCTGACTGCGGTAGTCCCCGGCGGGCATCTTCTGCACGCACTGGCGGATGATGCGAATCGACTCGCGGATCTCGTTGAGGCGCAGCGCGTAGCGGTCGAAGTTATCGCCGTAGGTGCCCACGATGACGTCGAAGTCCACCTGGTCGTAGGCGAGGTAGGGCATCGATCGACGCAAATCCCACGCGACGCCGGTGGAGCGCAGGAGCGGTCCCGTCAGGCTCAGGGCCAGCGCCTCCTCGGCGGTGATGGCCCCCACGCCCACCAGACGGTTGCGAAAGATCGGTTGTCCCGTGAGGAGCTGGTCGTACTCGTAACTGCGCTCCTCGATGGTGTTGCAGATCACCTCGACGTCGTCCTCCCACCCGTCGGGCAGGTCGGCCGCCACGCCCCCCGGGCGCACGTAGTTCAGATTGAGACGCAACCCCGCCGTCTTCTCGAAGAAGGCCAGGATCAACTCACGCTCGCGCAGGCCGTAAATCATCATCGACGTGGATCCGAGGTCCATCCCGTTGGTGGCCATCCACACCAGGTGCGACGAGACGCGGTTCAGTTCGCTCATCATCATGCGGATCCAGGTGGCGCGCGCCGGCACCTCGACCCCGAGCAATTTCTCCACGGTCAGCGAGTACGAGAGTTCGTTGATCACCGGCGAGAGGTAGTCCATGCGCGTCACGTTGGTGGCGCCCTGGACGTAACTGAGGTTCTCGCCGGTCTTCTCCATGCCCGTGTGCAGGTAGCCGATGACGACCTTGGTGCGCAGCACGAACTCCCCGTCGAGCTCGAGCATCAGGCGCAGCACCCCGTGGGTCGAGGGGTGCGCCGGTCCCATGTTGATGATCATCGTCTCGTCGTCGCGCCGTTCGTAGTCGACCTGGCGGGGGTCGAGACTGACCCCGTCGAGGCGCAGTACCGCGCCCACCTCGCGACCCAGCTGGTCGGTGCCGGTGTCGACGCGCCGGATCAGCTCCTGGGCCCCCTCGGACGTCTCGACGGTGAGGCGTTCGGGACGGTTCGCTACTCGAATGTCGTCGCTCATCGCGGTCCCGGCGCTTCCTTGAATTGGATCGGCACGTGGCCGACGCCGTAATCCTTGCGCAGGGGGTGACCCTCCCACTCCTCGGGCATCAGGATGCGCGTGAGGTCGGGGTGACCGTCGAAGAGGATCCCGAACATGTCGAAGGTCTCGCGCTCGGGCGCCTCGGTGCCCGGGTAGACGTGAAACAGCGAATCTACCCGCGGCGCGTCGTTCCCCGCCTGCACGCGCACGCGCACGCGCAGCCGGCGCGAGAGCGAGAGAAAGTTCGCGACGACCTCGAAGCGCGTCGGCGTGATCCCCTCGGGAACGTAGCGATCGGCGTGCTCGAGGTAGTCGACGCCGCAGACGTCGACGCACATCTCGAAGCCATCGGCCCGGAGAGCGGCGGCCAGGTCGGCGTAGTGCTCGCGGGTCGGGAAGAACGCGGCGTCGCAGGCGAGGGCCTCCTCAACGAGCACGCCCGGGGGGGCCAAGGGGGGCAGGGGGATCACTTCGGCGTGCCCATCCTGACGGTCACCGGGACTTCGGGCGTCCACACGCCGCTCGCGTGGTCGTGTCCCAGGTGAGTGGGGTCACCCTCGGCGCGACGACGCATGATCTCGCCGGTGCGGATCTGCTCGTGCAGCGTGAGGATGGCGTGCATGAGCGTCTCGGGGCTCGGTGGGCATCCCGGGGCGTAGACGTCGACCGGCACGATCTGGTCGACGCCCTGCACGATGGCGTAGTTGTTGAAGAGTCCGCCGGTGGACGCGCACACGCCCATCGAAATGACCCACTTGGGTTCCATCATCTGGTCGTAGACCTGACGCAGGACGGGGGCCATCTTCTGGCTCACGCGGCCGGCCACGATCATGAGGTCGGCCTGTCGCGGCGAGTTGCGAAACACCTCCATGCCGAAGCGCGCCAGGTCGAAGTCCGCCGCGCCCGCCGCCATCATCTCAATCGCGCAACAGGCCAACCCGAAGGACGCGGGCCACACCGACGCGCGACGCGCCCAGCGCACCAGGTCCTCGATGGGCGCAGTCAAGAAATTGTGCTGCAGGTCCTCGAGCGCCACTACGCCGCCTGATCCGCGTCCGCGCCGATACGCACGATGGTCGAAGAACTCGTGCGCGCGGGCACGCCCAGGGTGAGGTGCTGCCGCGGTCCCCACGAGAGGGCCCCTTCGCGCACCAAGTACAAGAGGGCGCCGAAGACGGTGAGGGAGAAGACGAGGACTTCGACCAGTCCGAAACCGGCCAATTGACGAAACACGACGGCGAAGGGGTACATGAAGACGACCTCGATGTCGAAGATGACAAAAATCATGGCCACCAGGTAAAAGCGAACGGGGAAGCGCTGGGGCGGTTCGACTTCGGGGACTATCCCACACTCGTAGGGCGCAATCTTGGCGTCGGTGGGCCGCTTGCGAGGCGCCAACAAGGCCGACGCTACAAACGATCCCGACGCGAACACTGCTCCCAGAATCAGGAGTCCCAGTATCGGCAAATACTGGTTCACGGATTCATTTCTATCACTCCGACGAGAGTGCTCGGAACCGTCGCGCCGGGACCAAGCGCCTAATCTGTCTCAATGCCCACTCTCGCAGAAGTCGCCACGCAGTCACCGGAATTCGACGTGGTCATCGTGGGGGCGGGACCCAGTGGCTCGGCCTGCGCCTACTGGCTGGCCCAGGCCGGGTGGTCGGTGTGTCTGATCGAGAAGAAGGTCTTCCCCCGCGAGAAGACGTGCGGCGACGGTCTCACCCCGCGATCGGTGCACCAGTTGATCGAGATGGGACTGGAGCCCGAGGTGGCCGCGCACGGTCACAAGTATCAGGGCCTGCGGTCCTTCGGCTTCGGGGCGTCGTTGGAGATGCAGTGGCCCGAGCACCCGATCTTCCCGAACTACGGTTACACCGTCACCCGCTTCAACCTCGACGGACTGGTGGCCGATCACGCGGTGCGTCACGGCGCGACCCTCCTCACGGGCGTCGAGGCGCTCGAACTCCTCGATTCGACGCCCTCGCCGTCGGGCGCCCTCCTCGGCGCGGCGGGGGTCGTGGTCCAGGACAAGGAATCGGGCCTTACCGCACCGATCCGCGGACGCTACCTCGTCGTCGGCGACGGTCAGAACTCGCGCCTCGGGCGCGCCCTCGGCACGACGCGCAACCGTGAATGGCCCATGGGCATGGCCCTACGCGGGTACTACACGTCCGCGCGCCACGACGAACCGTGGATTGACTCGCACCTCGACATCCGCGACCCCCGGGGCGACGTGGTGCCCGGCTACGGCTGGATCTTCCCGCTGGGCGACGGTCGCGTGAACGTGGGCGTGGGACTGCTCTCGACCGGCGGGGCCTGGAAGGGCGTCAACACCACCAAGCTGCAGGAGTACTTCGTCGCCCAGACGGCCGAGGCCTGGGGTCTCAACGACGAGAGTTGCCTCGGTCCCGCCACCGGCGGGCGCCTGCCCATGGGCCTGGCCGTCGGCCCGCGCATCGGGGCCAACACCCTGACGATCGGCGACGCCGCGGGGACGGTGAACCCCTTCAACGGTGAGGGCATCGCCTACGGGTACGAATCGGGTCGCCTGGCGGCCGGGGTGCTCGGCGAAGCGCTCGCCTCGGGCGACGCCGGCGCGCTGAGCCTCTACGAAGAACGGATGCAGGCGGCCTACGGCGACTACTACAAACTCGCGCGCGCCTTCGTGCGCCTCATCTCCGAGCCCAAGATCCTCTCGGTCTGCGTGGGCGCCGGGTTGCGCATCGGGCCACTGATGAACGAGCTCTTGGCCGTGATGGCCAACCTCATGAGCAACGACAACAAGGGTCCGGCCGAGGTCGGCTATCGCGCCATGGTGCGCCTGGCCCACGCGGTGCCCGAGGAGGCGTACCGGTTGCTCCTGGGCACGTCCGAGGACTAATCGACCGTGACGGTCATTTATCACTCGGACATAGGATAAAAGCGTGTCCGTACGAGCGAGCGCCGCACCCGTGAAGGGACCGTGACGTGATCCCCACCTTCATCATCTTTTTACGCGAGGGCATCGAGGCGTCGATGATCGTCGCCATCCTGCTCGCCTACCTCAAGCGCATCGGCCAGAGCCGGCACTTCCGCGACGTGTACTTCGGGGTCGGCGCCGCCACCGTCCTCATGGTCCTGGGCGGGGTCGGCGCGTACTTCGCCATCGCGCGCTACTCCGGATCGAACCTGCAGACGTACTTCGAGACCGCGACCTACGTCCTCGCCGCGGGGTTCTTGACGGCCATGACGTTTTGGATGCACCAGCACGCTCGCACGATGGCGGCCGAACTGCAAGCCCGCAGCGATCAGGCGCTCACCAGGGGCAATCGGTGGGGACTCGGTCTGTTGTCGTTCCAGGCGGTGGCGCGCGAGGGCCTCGAGACGATGGTGTTCACCCTGGCCATCCTCTTCGCCAACGCGCACCAATCCGCCGCGCCCGTCCAGGGTCGAATGGTCATGCTGGGCGGGCTCCTGGGGTTGGTGATCGCCCTGGCCCTGGCGGTGGCCATGTATCGCCTGGGGACCCGCGTCAACTTGAAGATCTTCTTTCGCGTCTTAGGCGTCGCCCTCATGCTCTTCGCCGCCGGGCTCCTCGCCGACGCCATGGAGAACATGCAGCAGCTCGGCTGGATCACCGTGGGCTCGCACGTGCTCTGGAACTCCAGCGGCTTCTTGCCCGAATCGTCGAACGCCGGCGACGTGGTGCACTCGCTCCTCGGCTACGCCGACCGCCCGACCGTGCTCCAGGGGGTGGTCTGGCTCCTCTACGTGGGGGTCAGCGTCAGCGTCTTCGTCGTGCTCGGGCGCCCCGCGCGTGGCGCCAGCGCCCACCGTCCCTAGGGGTCTACGCGGAGACGACGTCGTTCGAGGTCACCCGCGCCAGCAGGGCGTTGGCCAGACCGAGGAGGGTGTCGCGCGCGCGGCTCAGGTCGGCCGCGAGGGCGAACATCGTCACCTCGTAGTGTCCCGCGGCCTCGACGATGACGACGAGGTGCGCGTGCAGCACCTGGAGCGAGGGCAGGCTGACGGTGACCGCGCCGCCGCGCGACCACCCCTTGACGAAGGTGGGCGTCGCGAGGTCCGCGCCGCCGGCGAGCTGGGGCGTGACCCCGGTGTTGGCCCCGACCAGTTCGTCGCCCACCGCCTGAGCGAAGCAACGACCGAACGACGTCCGCGACATCTCGGCCACGTCGCGGGCCACGTTCGCGGTCGACGCGTAGTACTGGGCGGTCGATTCGACCTGCACGCCACCGGCGTCCGAGGAGTAGTAGACCGGCGAGCTCACCTGGTAGAGCGGCGGCGAACCCGCGAGGCCGAAGATGCGGTCGTCGACGCTCGACACGTTGAGACAGCGTTGGAAGTGGACGCCCGCGAGCGCGAAGGGCGAGGCCTGCGGCGGCGCGGTGCTCGTCGTCACGGGGTTGAGGTACTGCACGTACCCCGGCGCCGGAGCCAGCGTCGCCAGGAGCGACGCGGAGGCCAACGACGACGACGACCAGGTACCCGCCACGTCACGCGCGCTGAGGTTCAGATTCTCCAAGGCGCCCACGACCGACGAGGTGCCGCGCTGGTGCAGAAGTCCCCCGACGTAACCCCCGAAGGAGGCCAGACTCACCAGCGCGACCACGACCACCGCCGAGACGCGGCGACCGCGCGGCACTTCGCGCGCGCCCCGGGCCACCAGGGCCGCGCGGAGTTCGTCACGTTGTGCCGCGCTCAGGGGTTCGCTCCGACGCCACTGGTAGAGCACACCCGCGACCACGGCCACGACGAGGACGCCGGCGCGGGTGCGCACGAAACGTAGACCCGTCACCTCACTCCAGGGCGTCTGCCAGGCCACGGCCGGCTCCCCCGCGAGTTGGGTCAACCCCGATTCGTCCAGCAACAGGGTGACCGGCGAAGTGGGGCCGTGGGGCGCGAAACTCGGGTGCACGACCCAGCCGGGTGAACGCACCACGCTCACGAGAGCACGGCGCGCGCCGCGGCGCGCGCGGCCGACACGGCGCGGTCCAGGTCCTCGTCGCGGTGGGCCATCGAGACGAAGAGGATCTCGTAGGCCCCCGGGGCGAGGGCCACGCCCTGGTCGAGCATGGCGTGAAAGAAGGGCCGGTAGAGGCCGTTCTCCGCGAGCGCCTGCGCCGCGGTGAAGTTCTCGGGCTCCTCGAACTCCTCGCGCGAGAGATACAGACCGAGTAACGGTCCGCGTACGGGCACCCGCGCGAAGAGGCCGCCCTCGCGCACCGCCTCGCCCAGGCGCGTGGCGAAGCGCGCGACGCGCGCGCTCAGGTGCGCGTAGTCCGCCGGCGTCACCCGACTCAGCACCTCAGCCCCCGCCGCGGTCGCCAGCGGATTGCCCGACAGGGTGCCCGCCTGGTACACCGGACCCGCGGGCGCCAGCACGCCCAGCACCGCGCGCGTCCCGCCGAACGCCCCCACCGGGAGGCCCCCGCCGATTACCTTGCCGAAGCAGTAGAGGTCGGGCGTGACGCCGAAGTACTGCGCGGCACCGGCGTAGTCGAGACGGAATCCCGTGATCACCTCGTCGAAGATCAAGAGGGCGCCCACGCGGTCGCACTCGGCTCGCAACTCCGCGAGGAACGTGGCCCGCGGGGCGACCAGGTTCATGTTGGCGGCCACCGGCTCGACCAGCACCGCGGCGACCGTGTCGTCGAGGCGCGGCACCTCGTTGTAGGGCGCCACGATCGTGTCCGCCACCGCGTTGGCGGTCACCCCGGCCGAGCCGGGAAGCCCCAGTTGGGCGACGCCACTGCCCCCGGCGACGAGTAACGCGTCGGAGTGCCCGTGGTAGCAGCCGTCGAACTTGAGAATCTTGTCACGCCCCGTGAACCCCCGCGCCACCCGCACGGCGCTCATGACCGCCTCGGTGCCCGAGGACACGAAGCGGACCTGTTCGAGACCGGGGACGCGACTCGTCATGATTTCGGCCAGGCGCACCTCGCCCGGGGTCGGCGCGCCGAAGGTGGTCCCGTGCGACACCGCGTCGCGCAACCGTTCGACCACCGCGGGGTGGGCGTGCCCCAGGAGCGACGCGCCGTAGGACTGGACGAAGTCGAGGTAGGTCCGGCCCTCCACGTCGGTGACGTGGGCCCCCTCGCCGCTCACCACGGTGTAGGGCGTACCCCCCACCGAGCGAAACGAGCGCACGGGCGAGTCGACGCCCCCCGGGATCACCGACAGCGCACGATCGAACCACTCCTGGTTCGTGCTCACGAGTTCAACGCCTCGGCCACCTCGCGCGCGAAATAGGTGAGCACGAAGTCCGCGCCCGCGCGTCGGATCGCCGTCAACTGCTCCAGCGCCACGGCCTCACCGTCGATCCACCCGTGGGCCGCCGCGGCCTTGATCATCGAGTATTCCCCGCTCACGTGGTACGCGCAGAGGGGTACGTCGACTTCGCGGCGTAGGTCGCTCAACACGTCGAGGTACGTCATCGCCGGCTTCACCATCACGATGTCGGCCCCCTCGTCGACGTCCAGGCGCGCCTCGCGCCAGGACTCGCGACGGTTGCGGTAGTCCTGCTGGTAACTACGTCGGTCGCCCCCGTGGGCGATCTCCACCCCCACCGCCTCGCGAAAGGGACCGTAGAGGGCGGAGGCGTACTTGGCGGAGTAGGCCATGATCACGGTGTCGACGTAGCCCTCGTCGTCGAGCGCCGAGCGGATCGCGCCGACCTGGCCGTCCATCATGCCCGACGGAGCGACCACCGCCGCCCCGGCCGCGGCCTGGGCCACCGCGGCGCGCGCGTAGAGGTCCAGCGTGGCGTCGTTGTCCACCGCACCATCGGCGCGCAGGACCCCGCAGTGCCCGTGACTCGTGTACTCATCGAGGCACAAGTCGGCCATGACGACCATCTCGTCCGCGAACTCCTCGCGCAATCGACGCAGCGCGACCTGGACGATGCCGGCGTCGTCGTAGGCCCCCGACCCGAGTTCGTCCTTGTGTTCGGGCACGCCGAACAGGATCACGCCCCCCACGCCCGCGGCGTGCAGCGCGCGGACCTCGTCGACGAGCGAGGCCACGGTGTGCTGGACGTGACCGGGCAGGGAGGCGATCGGGCGCGCCTCCTCGCGTCCCTCGGCGACGAAGAGCGGCGCCACCAGGTCGGCGGGCGCCAGGCTGGTCTCGGCGATGAGGCGACGCAGGGCACTGGTACGACGGAGTCGGCGGGGACGTTCGATGGGGAACACGCCACCAGCCTAGGACGCCCTCGGGGTCGCGCTACACCAGGACGTCGGGGTCGATGAACTCGTCGAGGGACCCGAGCACCGTCTCGAGTACCGGATGCGGGCGGTGACGTTGGCGCAGTGCCACCACGGTCGCGAGCGAGGCCACGTCCACCCCCACGCCCGACACCAGGCCGGTCGCGGGGTCGGTGATAGCGCGCAGGTGCTGGCGCGCGTCGTCCTCGTCGAGTTCCAGGAGGCCGCGCACGACCCCGACCACGTCGGAGTCGCGCGCGCCCGACAGGACACTCGCGATGGTGTCCTCGAGGACGTCACGAAACCGGTTCTGCGCGGCGACGCGCTCGGGGTCGTCACTGCGTAGCGCCGCGAGGACCGTGCCCAGGTAGGGGCCGATGGCGGTGACCGGCTCGACGAGGACACACCCGCGACGCGCGGCGCGCAGCTCGTTGCCCGCGTTCAAGATCGTGTAATCACACGCCCCCTCGACGAGGGCCGCGGCGCGGCGCGGGGTCGCGCCGAGGTTCTCCACGGTCATCTGCGCCAGGGAGTACCCCTGGCGAGACAGCACCTCGTAGGCCACGAAGGCGAAGCCGGAGGTGGCAACGTCCACGCCCACGCGCGCCTCACGCGCGCGCGGGTCCACGTGCGCCCCCCGGTAGAGGCCGAGGCCGAGGCCGCGGTCGACGCCCGCGAAGACGCGCAGTGCGAGGAGCGTCTGGAGGGGATTGTCCTCGAGGAACTGGTAGGCGATGACGTTGTCGGTGTTGGTGAAGACGACGTCGTAGTCACCCGACGCGAGGGAACGGAACTGTTGGGGCGACGAACT
>JAKCEC010000034.1:0-2414 GCA_021841725.1 Actinomycetes bacterium
AACAAGTCCGGCGATGTCGATCTCGTTGTCGAAGTGGCCGATGTTGCCCAGGATCGCCTGGTGCTTCATCTGCAAGATGTGATCGACCGTGACGATGTCGCGGTTGCCGGTGGCGGTGATGACGATGTCGGCGTAGGGCAAGGCCTCCTCGAGCGTGGTCACCTGGAATCCGTCCATCGCCGCCTGGAGCGCACAGATGGGATCGATCTCGGTGACGATGACGCGCGCACCCTGCCCGCGCAAGGACTCGGCCGACCCCTTGCCCACGTCGCCGTAGCCGCACACCACCGCGACCTTGCCCCCGATCAAGGTGTCGGTGGCGCGGTTGATACCGTCGATCAGCGAGTGGCGACAGCCGTACTTGTTGTCGAACTTGGACTTGGTCACCGCGTCGTTGACGTTGATGGCCGGGAACAACAGCGTCCCGTCACGCTCCATCTCGTAGAGACGGTGTACGCCCGTCGTGGTCTCCTCCGAAACCCCGATGATGCCGGCGGCCATCGGCGCGAAGATCGCCTCCCCGCGCGAGACGATCGAGTCGAGCAGTTGCAGGATGATCGAGTACTCCTCGGACTCGGCCGACTCCGGCGAGGGGACGAATCCCGCGCGCTCGAATTCGAGACCCTTGTGGACGAGCAGCGTGGCGTCGCCCCCGTCGTCGAGGATCATGGTCGGTCCCGCGTGGCCGGGCCAGCGCAGCAATTGCTCGGTGCACCACCAGTATTCCTCGAGGGACTCGCCCTTCCAGGCGAAGACCGGGACGCCGCGGGGTTCCTCGGCCGTGCCGTCTGGGCCGACGACGACGGCCGCGGCCGCGTGGTCCTGGGTCGAGAAGATGTTGCAACTCACCCAGCGCACGTCCGCGCCGAGGGCCACCAGGGTCTCGATGAGGACCGCGGTCTGGATGGTCATGTGCAGCGAACCCGCGATCCGCGCGCCCGCCAGGGGTCGGGCGTCGCCGAATTCGGCCCGCATGGCCATGAGACCGGGCATCTCGTGCTCGGCGAGGGTGATCTCGGCGCGCCCGAAGGACGCGAGCGAGAGGTCGGCGACTCGGAAGTCGAACGGTGACGAGGTCATGGTGCTCCTAGAAGGTGGTGGTGGCTCAGGCGCCGACCTCTGTCGTACACGCCCGCCCCCCAGGTTAGGCGTTCACCCGGAACTCCACCACGTCGCCGTCGCGCATCACGTAGTCCTTGCCCTCGATGCGGGCCTTGCCCGCCGCGCGCACCGCGACCATGGTGCCCGCCGCGACGAGGTCCTCGAAGGCCACCACTTCGGCCTTGATGAAGTTCTTCTGGAAGTCGGTGTGGATCTCACCCGCCGCCTCCGGCGCCGTGGCGCCGCGACGGATGGTCCACGCTCGTGTCTCCTTGGGTCCGGCGGTGAGGTAGGTCTGCAGGCCCAGGGCGGCGAAGCCGACGCGCGAGAGTTGGGCCAGTCCGGATTCCTCTTGGCCGAAGGACTGCAGGATCTCGAGAGCCTCGTCGGGCTCGAGGTCGGCCAGTTCGGCCTCGACCTTGGCGCACAGGACCACGCTGGGGGCGGGGGCGACTGAATCGCGCAACTCCTGTTGACGGGCGGGATCGCCCAGGGTCTCCTCGTCCACGTTGAACACGTAGATGAAGGGCTTATCGGTCAGCAGATGCAGGTCGGCGATGGCGTCGTGGTCGAGACCCGTGGCCTGGGAGATGACCCGCCCCTGGTTCAGCGTGTCGTGGGCCTTGCGCACCTCGGCGAGTTTGCTCGCCGCTTCGGGCGAGCGCTTGGCGTCGCGTTCCAGACGGGTGACGGCCTTGTCCACCGTCTGCAGGTCGGCCAGGATCAACTCGGTCTCGATGGTCGCCACGTCGCTCGCCGGGTCAATCTGGCCGTCGACGTGGATGACGTCGTCGTCGCGGAACACCCGCACGACTTCGCAGATGGCGTTCGATTCGCGGATGGCCGCGAGGAACTGGTTGCCGAGACCTTCACCCTCCGAGGCCCCGCGCACGATGCCCGCGATGTCAACGAAGGTGACCGACGCCGGCAGGATCCGCTCGGAGCCGAAGATCCGCGCGAGTTGGCCCAGGCGGTCGTCGGGGACGGCCACCACGCCCACGTTGGGCTCGATCGTGGCGAAGGGGTAGTTGGCCGCGAGCACGTGATTGTTGGTCAGCGCGTTGAACAGAGTGGATTTGCCGACGTTGGGCAACCCGACGATACCGATGGAGAGAGTCATACGGCCTCCGAGGCTACCGCACCCCTCTGGGCGGTGGCCTCGGAGGCCGCGGGCCTAGGGGGGAGCTAGGCGATCTCGGTGAGGACGCCGTCCTCAATCTCCAGACGGCGGTCGGCCCGTGCGGCGACGCGTTCGCCGGGGGTCACCACCAGTGCGGTGCTCCGTGGGGTGTTGACCGCGTGGCGCAGCAAGA
>JAKCEC010000034.1:2424-10034 GCA_021841725.1 Actinomycetes bacterium
CAGTGGGACGATCTTCTGACCCGTCGCCTGGTCGAGGGAGCCCGTGGGTTCGTCGGCCAGGATCAACGCGGGTGGGGCGGTGAAGGCGCGCGCGAAGAGGATCGAGATGGTGAGGGCGATCGCCACCGCCGCGATCATCACGACGCCCTCCGATCGCGTCGAGTTGCTGAAGGTGTGGTGTACGCCCGGCGTACTGCGTTCATCGTCCGTTCCCTTCCGTAACCTGATTGTCATTTTGTCGGGGCAAACCAAGACGCCGCGAAGCCCGGGGTAAGTGACGTTTAAGAATGAGGGGTATCCCTGTCACGGTCACGTGACAAGTGACAAGTGACAAGTGACGAAATGGCGGCTGGATTACACCCAATAACGACGAAAAAGTACGCCGTTTTCGTCGGGCCCCACGCTTTCTAAGGACCCCCCGCAACGTTCGATGACCGCGGCGGAACCGACGTTGTCATCGTCGCAGGTGAGGAGTATCGGTGAGGTGCCGTTCTCCGTCGCGAGGCGGAGGGCGAGGCGCAGCATCGCTGTCGCGTAGCCCTTGCGACGGTGCTCCTCGATGACCGCGAAGCCGAGGTGGCCGCCGTACCTCGCGAGGTAGTCGTTGAGCCTGTAGCGGACCGAGACGCGTCCGACGAGCGACCCATCCACGACACCAGCCAGCACCACGCCGGGGACGTGACCTTCGAGGAGGTGTCGACCCACTCGAAGGTCGGCTAAAAATTCCAGGTACTCCGACCACGGCTGGCCTTCGCGGTACCAGGTCAGAAATGCAGGGCCGTTCTTGGGGAATTCACGCCACGCGCGCAGCGCAGTACTCTCGTCCTCCGGCGTGAACTCTCGAAGAACCAGCGACATCGCAAGATCCTATCGACGGTCTTCGAGAGACTCCTTGACGAAAGCTCCCTTTGGTGGCGGTGACATGGCTACTCCGCTGAAGAACCCCGGTGCGTCGGGGCACAAGTACATTGAGGGAATGCCCGCACCCACCCTCCTCGATATCACGGGGGTGTCGAAGTCCTTCGCCGATCGGGTGGTCCTCGCCCCCACTGACCTGCGCATCGAGGAGGGTTCCTTCGTCGCCATCGTCGGGCCCTCCGGGTGTGGCAAGTCGACCCTCTTCAACATCATCGCGGGGCTGATCGAGCCCGACACCGGGACCATCACCTTGCAGGGCCGCAACGTGGTGGGCGCGACCGGTCACGTGGGCTACATGCTCCAAAAAGACCTCCTGGTGCCCTGGCGCAGCGTGCGCGACAACATCACCCTGGCGGCCAGCCTCACGGGCAAGGTCACCGCCGCGCAACGCGCCGAAGCGCGCCAGATCGCCGAGCGTTACGGGCTCGGCGACTTCTTGGATCACTACCCCCAGGCGCTCTCGGGCGGCATGCGCCAGCGGGTGGCGTTCATGCGCACCCTCGTCACCCACCACGCGTTGCTCCTGCTCGACGAACCCTTCGGGGCCCTGGACGCGCAGACCCGACTCGACATGCAGCGCTGGCTCCTCGAGGTCTGGCGCGAAACGGGCCGTACGGTGCTCTTCATCACGCACGACGTCGACGAATCGATCTTCTTATCGGATCGCGTCCTGGTGATGTCCCCGCGCCCGGGACGGGTCGTGGCGGACCTCGCGAATCCGCTGGCGCGCCCGCGCGACCTCGACGTCTTGACCGACCCCGGATTCGTCGCGCTCAAGAGGAATATCCTGCACCTCCTGCACGGGGGCGACCAGTGAGGCGCCGGACCCTCACCCGCGTCGCGTTACCGGTGGCCTCCTTCGTCATCGTGCTCCTGCTATGGCAGGCCGTGGTGGTCATCTTTCGGGTGCAGGGCTACATCGCGCCGCGGCCCCTCGACGCGATCCGCGCGGTGAGCGACAATTGGTCGCTCCTCGCGCCGCTGGTCGTCCAGATCGTCAAGGAGACCGTGTTCGGCTTCGTCGCGGGGGCCCTGATCGGCGTCTTCTTCGGCGTGGCCATGGCCAAGGTGCCCGTCGTCCAAAAGCTTCTCTACCCGTCCCTGGTCCTCTCCCAGGCGGTGCCCGTCATCGTCATTGCCTTCCCGCTGGCGGCCATCTTGGGCTTCGGCTCGGTCAAGCCGATCATCGCGATCGTCGTGTGGATCGTGTTCTTCCCCGTCACGGTGAGCGTGATCGACGGCTTGGGCCACGTGGACCGCGACCTCGTGAATCTCGCGCGGGTCTACGGCGCCTCGCGCTGGCGCACCTTCGTCCTGATCGAGGTGCCCGCCACCGTGTCACCGCTCTTCAGCGGCCTGAAGATCGGGGCCACCTACGCCATCACCGGCGCGTTCATCGGCGAATTGGCGTCCCCGGAGCAGGTCGGATCCACCGGTTCCTCGCTGGCGCTCTACGTGCAGCACGCCGAGTCGAACCTCAATTCGCCCGCCGTGTACGGCATCACGCTGCTCATGGCCCTCATCGGCGTGGCGTGGTTCCTCGCGGTGGTGGGCCTCGAGGTGCTGTCGACGCCGTGGCTGCGGCGCGCCACGGTGCGCCGCTGGCGCCGCCGCGACATTGCGGCGCCGGGGAACGACCGGTAACCTCGACGGTATCGAGATACTCACAGGGGAGACCACATGAAGTTGCGCCGAGCCGGGGCCCTCGCCCTCACCGCCACCCTCGCGAGCGTCGCCGTGACCTGGTCGGGTGGCGCCGCCAGCGCGGCCCCGCTCAAGTCCGTGACCTTCGCCTACGACTTCCCCGGTCCCGACTTCGAGTTGATCCCCGTGGTGGTGGCTCAGAAGGAGGGGCTCTTCGCCGCCGCCGGTTTGAACGTGAAGGTGGTCTTCCCCTCGAACACGTCCTCGACGGCCCTGATGCTGGCGACCGGTGCCGCGCAGGTGGGCTTCGTGACCACGACCGATATGGGCGTGGCCGTCGACAAGAAGGTCCCCCTCCTCTCCATCGCCAATTACTCGATGAGTAACAACTGGGCGCTCTTCGCCAAGCCCGGTGTCCCCCTCACCGCGGCCAACCTAAAGAAGGAGCTCCAGGGCAAGCGGATCTTCTCCTACGGCGACACCTGGACCGAGTCGATGCTGCCCTTCGTGCTGCGCCACGCGGGGCTGAGCGCGTCGCAGGTGGACATCAAGGTCGAGCCGACCGCCATCGACACCACGTGGCTCCTGGCCGGCAAGGTGGATATCTCCACCTCGACCACCAACTACGAGATCCCGGGTTTCCAGGGCGCCAAGGTCAAGGGTCAGCTGAGTCAGCTGCTGGGCACCGCCGTAGGGGCGCCGAACATCCCCATCTGGGACTACGCCACCACCAAGAGCTACGCCGCCTCCCAGGGCGCCACCTTGAAGGCCTTCATGTCGGCGATCGCGAAGGCGACCGCGTGGGCGGTGAAGAACCCCGTCGCGGCCGCGAAGTTGTTCGACACGACCTATCCGGCGAGCGGTTACACCAACGCCTACAACCTCTCGGGGTGGAAGTTGACGCTCCCGTTCCTCAAGAACGCCGCCGGTAAGTACTTCGTGGAGACCGACGCGCAGTGGTCCACGCTGGCCCGGGCCCTCAAATCGATCGGTCTGATCTCCACGGTCCCCTCACCCTCGACGTACTACACCAATAAGTTCCTGCCGGCCTCGTGAGCGACGGGGCCCGTCCTCGGGCCGCGGTGGTGGGGGCCGTCAACACCGACCTGGTGGTACGTTGCGCCACGCTGCCGCGCCCCGGTGAGACGGTGCTGGGCAGTGACCTCGAACGACTGGCGGGCGGCAAGGGCGCGAATCAGGCAGCCGCGCTGGCGCGACTCGGGGTCGACACCTCGCTGGTCGCGTGCGTCGGCGCCGACGAGTGGGGTGACGCGGCGCTCGCGGCGCTCGCGAGCCACGGCGTGGACACCTCAGGGGTGCGCCGCGGCACCCGCGCGACGGGGACCGCGCTGATCACCGTCGACGCGGCGGGCGAGAACGTCATCGTCGTCTCGCGCGGCGCCAACGCCGAACTGGATCTGGCGCGCGCCGCCGTGGAGGCCTTCGACGTGGTGCTGGCGCAATTGGAGGTGGCGCCCGAGGTGGTGCGCGCGCTGGCGCAACGGACGAACTCCCTGGTGCTGAACGTCGCGCCGGCGTGCGCGGTCGACCCCGCGACCCTGCGGCGGTGCGCGGTAGTGATCGCCAACGAACTCGAGGCCGAACGCCTCGACCTGCGCGCGCTCGCGCACTGCGTTGTCACCCACGGCTCGCGCGGGGCCACGCACTACGCCTGGGGCGACGTGGTAGCCACGGCGACGCCACCGGCCGTCGACGTCGTCGACACGGTGGGCGCCGGGGACGTGTTCTGCGCCGCGTACGCGTCGCGATACCTGACGCGCGACGAGCCGGCCGCCGCCCTGCGCTTCGCCGTGACCGCGGGGGCGTTGGCGACGCGCGCGATCGGCGCCCAGGGGGCCCTTCCCACCTACGAGGAGGTTCGACAATGGCTCGCACCCGCGTCCTGATCGACACCGACCCCGGCGTCGACGACGCCGTGGCCATCTTGCTGGCCCTGGCGAGCCCGGAACTCGACGTGGTCGCGGTCGTGGCGGTCAACGGCAACGTCTCCCTCGACAAGACCGCCCTCAACGCGCGGCGCATCGTCGCCCTGGCCGGTCGCGACGACGTCCCGGTCGCCGCGGGGTGCGCGCAGCCCCTGAGCGAGCCCCTCGGCGAGGAGAGTATCGTGCACGGTCACGACGGTCTGGGCGACCTGGAGTGGGGCGAGCCCGCGGTGGCGCTCGATCCGCGTGACGGTGTCGATCTCACCGCCGCCCTGATCGACGAGGCGCCCCTGACCATCGTCGCGATTGGGCCCCTCACCAATCTGGCGGCGCTCGTGGAGCGCTACCCGGGCATCGAGCGACGGGTGCAGCGCGTGGTGGTCATGGGGGGAGCTTCCTTCCACGGCAACGTCACTCCGGCCGCGGAGTTCAACATCTGGACCGACCCCGCGGCCGCGCGTCGGGTGTTCGACGCGTCCTGGCCCATCACCCTGATGCCGCTCGACCTCACGCACCAGGCCTACCTCAACGACGAGGACCTGGCCTACCTCCGCGGACTGGGCACCGAGGTCGGGCGACGCACGGCGGCGATGCTCGAGCCCTACGCCCAGTTCCACGAACGCTGGTACGGCTCGCGCGACGTGATCATGCACGACGCGATGGCCGTCTACGACGTGCTCGATCCGAGCGCGATCACGAACCAGGGTGCGCGGGTGGCGGTCGAGGTGGACGGCGTGTACTCGCGCGGGGCTACGTTTATCGACCGACGTCGCGAGCACACCGAGAGTCCGGTGCGCGTCGGGGTGAGCGTAGATAACGAGCGGTTTCGCTCGTTGTTGCGCGAGCGCCTGGCCACCTACCGCCACTAATCGGCGACGCTCAACCAGAGTTCCTCGGCGGCGGCCAAGTCCTTCACCACCTGTTCGAGTTCAGTCGCGAGCAGGGTCTGCTCGCGGTAGTCCGCGCTGGCGGCGATCTTGTCGCCCAGGGACGCGCGCTTACGCTCGAGGCGGCGCATGTCCTTCTCGGCGTCGCGCAGGAGTCGACCGCGCGGAACGCCCGCGGGAACGTCGCCGGGCCCCTCGGGGGTCGCGGCCAACCCCGCGGCGCGGGCGATCCACGCGTCGATGCCCCCCGGGATGTCGCGGATCGATCCGTCGGGGTGGACTTCGAGGAGCCGATCGGTGGTGCGACTGAGGAAGGTCCGGTCGTGACTGACCACCACGAGCGTGCCGGGCCACTGGCTGAGGAAGTCCTCGATGAGGCGAATCGTCTCGAGGTCCAGGTCGTTGGTGGGCTCGTCCAAGAAGAGGACGTTCGGGTGTCGGGCGAGGGCGAGGAGCAATTGCAGGCGCCGGCGCTCCCCGCCGGAGAGGTCGCGCGCGCGGGTCTGCTGTAGTGCCCCGGAGAACCAGAACTTCTTCATCAGCGCGACGTCGGCGAGCGACCCGGGGATGCCCTGGGGGCCGGCCACCAGCTCCTGGACCGTCAAGTCCAGGTTGATGTCGCCGTCACCCTGTTCGAAGTAGGCCGCGACGACGGTGGGGCCGTGTTTGAGGGTGCCCGACGTCGGTTCGTGCTGCCGCGCGAGGATGTTGACGAAGGTGGACTTGCCCGCCCCGTTGGGACCCACGATGCCGACGCGGTCGCCCGGCCCGAGCTCCAAGGAGACCTGCGACAACACCGGCCCTCCCCCGGGGTAGGCGAAGGAGACCTGGTGAGCTTTGATGACGGTGTTGCCGAGGCGCGGTGTCTCGACACTCAGGTCCAGGGCCCCGTCGCGCGCCGCGGCGTCGGGGCGGCGCGAGAGGAGGCGATTCGCGGCGTCGATGCGGGCTTGGGGCTTGGTCGAACGGGCCTTGACGCCGCGTCGCAACCAGGCGAGTTCGTGACGCGCGAGGTTGCGGCGAACCTGTTCGGCGCCGGCGGCCTGGGCCTCGCGCTCAGCTTGCGCCTCCAGCAACCGGGCGTACCCGCCGCCGTGGACGTAGGTCGTGCCCCGATCGATCTCGACCATGCGCGTGGTGACTTGGTCGAGGAGGAATCGGTCGTGGCTGACCAGGACGACGGCGCCGCGAAAGGTGCTGATCTGATTCTCCAGCCACGCGATGGCGTTGAGGTCGAGGTGGTTGGTCGGTTCGTCGAGGATGACGACGTCGTGGGGCCGCGAGAAGAGTCGCGCCAGGGCGACGCGTTTGCGCTGGCCCCCCGAGAGGTGATCGGTCGAGACGTCGACCGCGTCGAGCATGCCGAGACGGTCCAGGGCCGCGTCGATCTCCCAGCCGCCCCCGAGTGCGTGACGGACGGTACCCGCGGGTAGGTGGGGGATCTGTTCGAGGTAGCCGACGTGCAGGGTCTTGGCGCGACGGATCTGTCCCGCGTCGGGCGCGAGCTGACCCGCGATGATGCGCAGCAGGGTCGACTTGCCCGCGCCGTTGATGCCCACCACGCCGATCCGGTCGCCGCCGGAGATCGTGAGGGAGAGGCCCTTCAAGATGGTTCGTTCGGCCCCCTCCAGGGAGACGTTTTGTAAATCAATCAGGATGGCCACGTCGTACCAGGTTAGTGACCGCGGCGCCGACACCCCTCGGCCCGTCGCCGATAGGCTCGGCGCTACGCGCGTCGCCCGACGCGACCCCACGAGGAGGAAGCCCCCATGTCACGTAATCCCTACGCGGAACTGCCGCAGGTCCCCTCCTTCACGTTGACGTCGACGGACGTCCGGGACGGTCAACCCTTGGCCACGGCGCAAATCAGCGCGATGTTGGGTTCGGGCGGGTCCGACGTCTCGCCGCAGTTGTCGTGGTCGGGCTTTCCCGAGACGACCAAGAGTTTCGCCGTCACGGTGTACGACCCCGACGCCCCGACGGCCGCGGGGTTTTGGCACTGGGCGGTCGCCAATATCCCCGTCGTGAGCACCTCGCTGCCCGCGGGGGCGGGGGACCAGTACGGGTCCGGTCTGCCCGCGGGTGCGCTGCAGTTACGCAACGACGCGGGAACCCTCGGTTACGTGGGGGCGGCGCCGCCGTCGGGACACGGCGTGCACCACTATTACGTCGTGGTGCACGCCGTCGACGTCGAGACGCTGGACTTGGCGCAGGA
>JAKCEC010000035.1 GCA_021841725.1 Actinomycetes bacterium
CAGGAGCGCTACGAGTTACGCGAGATGTTCAAGGCGCGCGGCATCGAAGCGGATCTGGCGGACCGGCTCTCCGTTGACTTGATGCGCGACCCCGAACTCGCCCTGCAGACCCACGTGCGCGAGGAGCTGGGGGTGGACCCCTCGGCCACCGGATCGCCCTGGGCGGCCGCGGGGTCGTCGCTGCTCACCTTCGCCACCGGCGCGTTCATTCCGCTGCTGCCCTGGCTGTGGTCGGCGACCGGTAACGAGGTGTGGTGGTCGGTCGGCTTCGCCGCCGCCGGCTCGGCGGGCGTGGGTGGGGCCATCGGCCTGTTTACGCGTCGGGGCGTGCTCAAGTGGAGTCTGCGACAGGTGGCGGTCACGGGACTCGCCGCCGTCGTGACCTTCGGGGTGGGTCGACTCGTCGGGAGTCACTGACCCCGGCGGAACTGCAGTAACTGGTCCTCACGCTCCAGGACGAAGCCGAAGCCCCGGTAGAGCCGCTGCGCGCTCGCGTTATCGGCGTCGACGAAGAGCAGTGCGCGCTGGACCCCGCGACGACGCAGCGAGGCCAGGCCCTGGGACAGCATGACGCGGCCCAGGCCGCGACCCTGGAACCGGGGGTCCACCGAGATGACGTAAATCTCACCGAATCGGTCACGGTAGAGTTCGTGCACCTTCGTCCAACACGACGCGGCGATGCGGCCGCCGATGTCCAGGATCAAGAACCCCGACGGATCGAACCACGGCTCGCGGATGCGTTCTTGGAGGTCGTCGAGCAGCCACGCGCCCTGTTCGGGGTGATCGGCGAACGCCGCGTTGTTCTGCGCCAGCCAGGCGCTCTCGTCGTGGCCGGGGACGAAACTGCGCAGCGCGGCGCCGTCGGGCACCGGCACTTCGGGTAACGGCAGGTCCAGGTGGAGTAGTTGAAGCGTGCGCACCACGTTCGAGAGCGTGCCGTCGCAATCGCGCGTCCACCAGTTCACGACCTCGTGACGTCGCAGGACGAGCTGCAGCAACTCGTCGTCGAGACCACCGCCACACATCTCGAGCGTGGCCGGACTCTGACCCTGGACGAGGGCGTATTGCGTGATGACGTCGTCCTCGCGACGCAACCAGTGTTCGCCCGGCCACCCGTGCACGACGGTTCGCCGGCGTGTCTCATCGATGGCCTCGCGACCGAGGCGCGAGTCCGTACGGTTGATGAGATTGAGCACTTCTAGACGTTCCACGGAACTCAGTGACGAAGTGCAGTGCCACGTGGTTTCCATGCCTGAAGGTTAGTGTTCGCCCCCTCCGACGTGGCGGGCCGCTCGGTTGAGGCGACGCAGCAGCGTCCCGACGGTGCGCTCCGCCGCCACCAGTTCGCTGTAGACGTCGTTGTCCATCTGGGACCCGTCGCTCTCGACCAGTGCCGTGATGCGACGAGAGATCTCACCCAGGCTCGACGTAATGGTGCTGAGTTCAGATCTGGTGGACACTTCGCTCTCTCTCTGGCGGCGCGGTCGGCCCCGCGCACGAATACAGTAATGGTCGATGAACCCGCTCCTCGTCGTCGACGCCGACCACCCCATCGACTGGTCCGTGATCCGCGCGCGCGGTGATGACGCGGCGTCGTTCCTCCAGGGGCAGCTCTCCTGTGACCTGACGACTCTCGCGTCGAATCCGACCGTGGAGGGATTGCTGCTGTCGCCCGCGGGCGACGTCATCACGTCCCTGACCTGTCGGCGCGATGACGAGGGCGTCGACCTGGTGGTCCGGCGGGAGTCGCTGACGACCACCCTGGGCGCCCTTCGACGTTTCCTGCTGCGCACGCGTTGCACGTTCGACGTCGTGGCGGCCCCGTCGGGACCCTACGCGTCGGCGGGTGAACAGGTCGCCCGAGGGACGCCGGGTCCCGCGGAGTTCGCGCGGGCTGTCGCGGCCCACAGTTTCGGGCCCGACTTCGTCGCCTCGCACGTCTCCTTCACGAAGGGGTGCTTCACCGGGCAGGAGTTGGTCGGGCGCCTCGACGCCCGTGGCGGCAACGTCCCCTATCGTTTGGCGCGGCTCACGGGCGCGGACGAACATCACCTGGACGCCGTGGCGCGCTCGCGCGGGCCTCAGGGCGATCGCGCCCTCCAGGGGATCACCACGGCGGTGCGTCACGACGCGATCACTGCGCTGGCGCTGGTGCACCGCACCTTGCTCGAGTCCGGCGATACCACGATCGAGGACGTCCAAGTCGAGGTACTGCACGGCGGCGGCGCGACGTCGCTATAGCCTGGCGCAGGAGGTAGCGGATGCTGCTGGACGTCGACGGGCTCTTCATCAAGGTCTCCGGCCTCACCACGGAGACGGACGCGCTCTTCGCGGTCGCGCTGGGCGCCAACGCCGTCGGCTTCGACTTCGGTCCCACGCCGCGTCGCGTCTCACCCGCCGTGGCGCACGACATCGTGCGTCGCCTGCCCGGTGGTGTGATTTCGGTGGGCGCCTTTCACAACGAGATGCCCGAGCGCATCGTGGAGATCACGAACACCCTCGGCCTCGGTGCGGCGCAAATTGATGGCGTCATCTCGACGGCGGCCCTGCGCTACGTCGCCGAGCGCGTGCGGTGCGTCATCCGCGTCGTCTCCCAGCCCCTCGACGTCTACGCCTACGAAGCCGAGGGCTCGGTGGACTACGTGCAACTGCCGGCCCACGACACCCACGAGGACATGTTGGCCTGTCGCGAGGTCTACGACGATCCCTTGTTGTTGCGCCCGCTCATTGCCGCGGGACTGGACCCGTCGAGCGTCACCGGGGTCGTCCAGCACTACGACGTGTGGGGAGTGGACGCGTTGGCGGGCGTCGAAAGTGCCCCGGGTACCAAGGATCCCGTGCGACTGGGCGAATTCGTGGCGAACGCGCGCTGGGCGTTCCAGCACGCCACGGTCGCGCGGCGCACGTGGCCGTCGACCTCTGAGGGGTAGTCCCCTAACCCCGGTAGCGGCGGAACACCACGCTACCGTTGTGGCCACCGAATCCGAAGGAGTTCGAGAGCACCACGTCGAGTTCGGCGCGACGCGCCTCGCCGAGGACGACGTCGAGTCCAATCTCGGGATCGATCACGGTGGTGCCCGCGGTCGGCGGGATGCTCTGATTGACCAGGCTGAGGACCGACACCACTCCCTCGAGGGCCCCCGCCGCCGCGAGAGAATGACCCAGGTGGCCCTTGATGGAGGTCACCGCGGGGACGGCGTCGGCGAACACCTGGCGCATCGCCATGGACTCCGCTAAATCGTTGAGCGGGGTTGACGTCCCGTGGGCGTTGATGTGCGACACGTCGGCGGCGCCGACCCCGGCGTCGGCCAACGCAAGTCGCATGCAGCGAATGGCGCCCGAACCCTGGGGGTCGGGCGCGGTGATGTGGTAGGCGTCCGCCGTCGAGGCGGCGCCGATCACTTCGGCGAGGATGGTGGCGCCACGTGCGTGGGCGTGCTCCCACTCCTCCAGGACCATCACGCCAGCGCCTTCTCCCATGACGAAGCCGTCGCGGTCGACGTCGAAGGGGCGAGAGAACTCACTCGAGGACAGCGCCGTCATGTTGCGAAATCCCGATTCTGCGATCTGCACGAGTACCGCTTCGGCCCCGTCGGCCACCGCGACCGTCGAGCGACCCGACGCCACCATCCGTGCGGCGTTGCCGATGGCGTGGGTTCCCGCAGCGCACGCCGTCGTCACCGTTTCGCACGGTCCCCCCAAGAGGAAGCGCATCGACACGGCGGCCGAGGCGGCGTTGGGCATCATCATGGGCACCATGAAGGGCGACACGCGCGCGGGGCCCTTCTCGTTGAGGACGCGGACCTGCTCGAGTACCGTCTGCAGTCCACCGATGCCCGTCGTCACGACGCACGCCGCGTCGAGCAAGGGGCCCTCGAGGCCACTCTGGCGCCACGCCTCGTCCGCGGCCATCAGCCCGTAGAGCGAGAAGGGGTCGAGTCGACGCAGCTCCTTGGGCCCGCCGATGTGATCGGTGTTAAAGGGCGCAACCCGTTTGGACTCCGGCGCGGTGTCCTTCTGCAACGCTTGCCAGAGGGCGTCCACCCCGACGCCGGCGCACGACAATGCCCCCAGTCCGACGACTGCGACGCGACGGCCCTGCAGTGGCCCCGACGAGGTAACCGCGACTTGCACTACAGCTTGGCGTAGATGAGTTCGAAGGCTTCACCGACGGTCTTGATGTCCTTGAGCTCGTCCTCGGCGACTTCGATGTCGAAGGTCTCCTCGAGGGCCATCACCAGCTCCACGAGGTCGAGGCTGTCGGCTCCGAGGTCGTCGGCGAAGGACGCCTCGAGAGTCACCTGCGCGGGCTCGACGGCCAGCACTTCCACTGCGTTCTCGGTAAATTTGTTCAGCGCTTCGCTACGGTCCATGGTGGTACCCCTTTGTATGTCTCGGACAATGCTACTCAAAACAGTGACGGAATCGGCACTTAGAGACCCATGGCGAGACCGCCGTCGACGGCGAGGACCTGTCCCGTCACGTAGGCGGCGGAGTTACTGGCGAGGAACCCGACAACTCCAGCGATATCGGCGACACTACCGATATGACCCATCGGGATCAAGGACGTGAGGTCGCCACTCGCGGAACCGAGGTCGGCCGTCATCTCGGTGTCGATGAAGCCCGGGGCGACGACGTTGACGGTGATGGCGCGCGAGGCGACCTCTCGCGCCAGGGATCGCGCGAGGCCCACCAGCCCGGCCTTCGCCGCGGCGTAATTCGCCTGCCCGGGGACGCCGTAGAAGGGGCTCACCGAGCCCATGAAGATGATGCGGCCCGCCCGGGCGCGCACCATCGAGGACAACACCGCGCGCGCACTGTAGAAGGCCCCGTCGAGATTCGTGGCCAGTACCTCACGCCACTGGTCGTCGCCCATCCTCATCGCCAGTCCGTCACGCGTGATGCCGGCGTTCGCGACCAACACGTCCACCGGACCGTGGGCGGCGATCGCGGCCTTCACGGCGGCGTTGACCGATTCCGACGACGACACGTCGACCGAGAGCGCGGCGGCGCAGCCCGCGGGGGCGGAACCCGACCGCGATAGGGCGACCACGGTGTCGCCCGCCGCGAGGAAGTACTCGGCGACCGCCGCGCCGATGCCGCGGCTGGCGCCGGTAACGATGACGTGACGGCTCATAGGGGGATCTCCTCAAAATCGTGGGGGTCGGCGGGGGCGTCTTGTCGATCGAACTCGCGGATTCTCTTCGTGAGACCGGTGAGGACGCCGGCCGGCGGCATCTCGACACTCCGGGTGACGCTGCTCGGCAGCGCCCGGGTCGCGTCGAGGAATTGGACCGGCGACGTGAGTTGGCGCGACAGCAAGCCCCGCCACTCGGTCGCGGTCGAGTGGGGCGCCCCGTCGACGTTGGCGATGAGGACGTGTTCGGTACCGCCCCAGGGGGTCGCGTCCAGGGCCTCGTCGAGGGTCGCCTGGGCGCCCGCCATCAGCGGAGAGTGGAAGGCGCCGCCCACCGCGAGGGGCGTAGCCCGTCGCCATCCCAGCTCGCGATGGTTCGCGAGAACGTAGTCCACGCCGTCGCGGGTACCGCTCAGCACGATCTGGGAGGTGCCGTTGACGTTGGCCACCCACGCGTTCTCGAGCCCGTCCAACTGGGCCCGCGCCGCGTCGTCGCCGCCCATGACCGCCACCATCGTTCCCTCGATCTCCTCGGCCGCCGCCGCCATGGCCGCGCCGCGCACCGCGATCAGGCGCGCCCCGTCCTCGACACTCAAGAGCCCCGACGCCACGAGGGCGGAGAATTCGCCCAGGGAGTGCCCGAGCAGGTACCGCGGGCGAATGCCGCGGCTCAGCAATTCGTGGTAACCGACGAGGGACAGAGCGAAGGTCGCGATCTGGGCGCGATCGGTGCGCACCACGTCCTCGTCACTGGCCCGTAGCAGGAGGTGCTCGACGTCGACCCCCGCGCTCTCGGAGATTCGCCGCACGAGATCCCAGTGGACGCTGTCGCGCCACGCGAGACCGGCGCCGCCCGCGAGGGAACCCTGACCGGGGAAGAGGGCGACCACGTCGTCGCGCAGGGGAAGGGAAAGTGTCATGTCGTCAAAAGTAACAGCGTGCCCGGGGCGGGACTCGAACCCGCACGCCCTCTCGAGCAAAGGATTTTGAGTCCTCCGCGTCTGCCATTCCGCCACCCGGGCTGCGGCTGCCACCATAGCAGCGACCGTAAGGTTGAGGGATGAGGGCTCGACTCTGGCGACACGACATCGCGTTGCGCACCCCGGTGAGCGCCGCCGACCAGGTGCACTCGACGCGGACCCACCTCTTCGTGGAACTCGAGATCGACGGGGTCTACGGCTACGGCGAAGTCTCGCCCCAGCCCCAGGGGCTAAACGGTGATCCGGGGCTTCGCGACGTCGTGGACGAATTCGAGGTGTTCACCCTTCGTCAGTTCATCGAGGCTGCGCAACGCGAGGGGGAGTCGCCGCACTGGGCGCGGGTCACACATTTCGCGGGCTCTCGGCCCGCGAGTCGACCGGCGAGCGCCCTGCTCGAGATGGCGCTGCTGGACCGCGATCTCCGGGCGCGTCACGCCACCATCGAACACCAGTGGCCCGAGCGTTTCCTCACACCGACCCAGGCCACGGTGTCGCTGCTCGACGAGGGTCCGTGGGTCGACGTCGGCGACGCCGCCCAGGTACGCGCCAAGATCTCCGCGCACCCGGTCGGCGTCGAGCGGTGGGAGCGCCTGGCGTCCCTGGGGCGCCCCGTCCTCCTCGACTTCAATTGTTCGGGTGGCTCGATCGACGCGGTCCTCGCCACGGTCGAGCGGGCGCAGGACTTCGTCGACGTGGTGGCCGTCGAACAGCCGTTCGCCGTCGGGAACGTCGTGGAGCACGCGCGTCTGGCCGCGGTCCTCGAGTGCCCGGTCAGTCTCGACGAGGGCGTGCGCCATCGACGCGACCTCGATCAGATCGTGCGGTATCAGGCCGCGCGGCTCGTGTGCATCAAGCCCGCCCGCGTCGGCGGCTTCGCCCAAGCGCGCACGATGATCGAACGCGCCCAGCGACTGGGCCTGGAGGTGTACCTCGGCGGCTTTTTCGAGTCACCGCTGGCCCGAGCGGCCAATCGCGCCCTGGCCCGGCACTACCTCACCCGTCCCAGCGACATCGCGAACGCCGATCTGGCGACGGATCTGCCGTGGCGGAGCGATCCGTGGGGCATCGGATTCGTGGCGACGGCCGCGCTCACGTGGTGCGAGCCCCTGGTGAGCCGTCAGTGGTGAGGGGTCTTACACTCGGGTACGTGGTCCCACGTTCGCCCCAGCGGCATCTCGAAGACGTGCAACGGCGCCTCATGGGCGCCCGGGAGAGCCTGCGGGTGCTCGAGGAACAGGTCGCCGTGTGGAACGAGGCCCTCGACGATGCGCGCATCCGCTCCCTGGTCTCCGAGACCCCGCTCGTTACGGCAGAATATAACGAGTTGTCCAAACACGTAGTGGCCGCGAACGCTGAGATGATCCGGCGATCCAACGAAGTGCAGAGCCTCACGGCCGAGCGTGACAGGCTATTGCGCGAGTTACCGAAGGAAGAGCATGGATAAGCGCGTAGTCATTGCCGACGATGAGTCGATTATTCGACTGGACCTCAAGGAGATCCTGGAGGGCGACGGGTACTTGGTGGTGGGAGAGGCGGCCACGGGCGACGACGCCCTGGAACTGATCCGCACCCTGGAACCCGACCTGGCGCTGCTGGACGTCAAGATGCCCGGACTCGACGGAATCGAGGTGGCGCGCGCGCTCAAGGGCGGTCCCACGCAGGTGGTCCTCTTGACGGCGTTCTCCCAGCGGGCCCTCATCGAGAGCGCTCGTGAGGCGGGCGTCGTGGCGTATTTGGTCAAGCCGTTTCGTTCCAGCGAGATCCTCCCCAAGCTCGCGGCCATCGTGAACCCCTCCTCGGTCGCGGCGCACGTCGCCGAGACGCCCAGCGTGGACGACAAGATCGAGACCCGCGAGATCGTTCAACGCGCGAAGGAGGCGCTCATGCGTGAGCGCGGTCTCGACGAGCCCGCGGCCTTCGAAGTGATCCAGCAGTCGGCCATGCGGGCGCGCACGCGCATGCGCGACATCGCGCAGAAGATTCTGAAGGGCGAATTCGTTGGTTAGTCCGTCGGACCAACGGCCGCTGGTCTTGTTAGACGGGATGTCCCTGGCGTTTCGCGCCTTCTTCGCCCTCTCCACCGACATCGCCACCTCGGGTGGACTGGTGACCAATGCGCTGCACGGATTCGCCTCGATGTTGCACTCCCTCGTGCGGAGCCAGTCGCCGCGGGCGCTGGCGGTCGCCTTCGACCTCCCCGGGGGGACCTTCCGTGACGCGATGACGCCCGAGTACAAGGGGGGCCGGGCGCAGACGCCACTCGAGATCGAGCACCAATTCGACCTCATTCGCCACCTCTGCGAGGTCCTGCACATCCCCGTGCTGGGTGTACCCCAGTTCGAGGCCGACGACGTGCTGGCGACTCTGGCCACGTGGGGACGCGACGCCCACCTCCCGGTCGTGGTGGTGACGGGCGACCGCGACTGCTTTCAGCTCGTCGAGGACCCCTACGTGCGGGTCCTCTACAACCGTCGCGGCGTGTCGGACTACTCGCTCTACGACGAGGCCGGCATCTTCGAACGCTGCGGCATCGAGCCGGCCCGCTACCCCCTCCTGGCGGCGATGCGGGGCGACACGTCGGACAACCTTCCCGGGGTGCCCGGCGTGGGGGAGAAGACCGCCGCGAAGCTCCTCACCACCTACCGCGACTTCGACGACCTGTACTCCCACCTGGCTGACCTCACCCCCAAGTTGCGCGAAAATCTCATCACCTTCGAGGACCGCGCCCGTCAGAACGAGCGCGTCATGCAACTCGTGCGCGACGTGCCCCTCGATTTCACCCTCGAGAGCCTGACCCTCGGTGGATGGGACCGCGGTGCCGTGAATGACTTCTTCGACCGCTACGAGATGTCCTCGATGCGCACTCGATTCGAGAAATTGATGGGCGAGGGCCTCCTGGGCGAGCCCGGGGGGGTGACGAGCGCCCCCGCGAGTGATCCGGCCCCCGCCCCCGTCGCGCGCCGCCACCGCCGCAGCCCCCTGAGCGAGGTGCTCGCGGAGGCGCGCGAACTCGTCGTCCTGCGTCGTGGCGCCCTCATCGCGGTTCTCGACGAGGAGCGCGGTCGCGTCGCGGTCGACGAGGTCAACGTCTTCCTCGACCTGGTCGGCGAGCGGCGACTGGTCGGTCACGACGTCAAGGAGATCTACCGCAGCGCCTTCGAGCGCGACATCACGCTCACCGAGCCCGTCGACGATACCGCCATCATGGCGTTCTTGGTGGACGCGATCAGCGGTCGCTACGATCTCGTCGACGTCGCCCGACGATTCTTGGGTGAGGAGATCACGACCGCCACGCCGTCGCTGTTCGACGAGGGCGCCGACCGTGACGCCCTGATCCGCGAGGTCGACGTGGTGGCCCGCGCGCGAGGCGTGCTGCGCGACGAGATCGATCGCTGGGAGCTCAACCGGGTCTATCGCACCATCGAACTCCCGCTGGTCGCGGTGCTGGGTCGCATGGAGGCGAGGGGCGTGCGCGTGGACGTCGGCATGCTGCGCACCATCGCCGCGGAGTTCACCCGCGAGGCCGAGCGCCTCGACGCCGAAATTCAGCAGGTGGCGGGCCACCCCTTCAAGGTCAACTCACCCCAACAACTCCAGGGCGTCTTATTCACGGAGCTCGGCCTCACCCCCGGTAAGAAGATCAAGACGGGCTTCTCCACCGACGCCACCACGTTGGAGGCGATCGCCGACCAACACGCGATCGTCCCGCTCGTGTTGCGGTACCGAGAGGTCGAAAAGTTGCGCAGCACCTACGGCGCGCCCCTGATCGACGCGGTGGGCGCCGACGGGAGGATCCACGCCCTCTTTCACCAGACGGTGGCCCGTACCGGCCGGTTGAGTTCGGAGAATCCGAATCTCCACAACATCCCCGTGCGC
>JAKCEC010000036.1 GCA_021841725.1 Actinomycetes bacterium
CTCGAGCGGGTCGGCCGCGTCCCCCGCGTCCATCGCCCGGCGCAACGAGTGGTCGAAGCCCCCGAGGAGCGACGGCGCCGTGCTCATCGCGGTGAGCCACGCCCGCGTCGCGTCGTCGAAGAGGTGAAAGCTCAGCATGGCCGGCTGACCAGCCCCCGAGAGGAATTCGATGGCCCGAAACTGGAACGATTGGAAACCCGACGCCGGGTCGAGGGGATCGCGGAACGCGAGGAAACCCTCGGGGGACATCGTCTCGAGAACCCGCAGGTGCTCGATCAGGAGGTCCTCGATCTTCACCATGCGTTGCAGGTGACCCAGGGCGTTCCAGGGCTCGTCCGCCCACAGGGCGGCGCTCGAGCGACGCAACTCGTCGATGATCACCTTGAACCACAACTCGTAGGACTGGTGCACCACGATGAACAGCAACTCGTCCGGCGCGTCGTCGGTGAGGGGAACCTGCAGCGTGAGGAGGTCGTCAATCTTCAGGTACGTCGAATAGTCGGTGCCGGCCACGTCGACCCACACTACGACGCCCGGGCCCGGGCGTCGAACGCGGACCCTCAGCGCGTCAACGGTTTGTAGCGAAGGCGGTGGGGCTGATCCGCGTCGGTGCCGAGGCGCTTGTGGCGCTCGAGCTCGTAGTCCGAGAAGTTCCCCTCGAACCAGCGCACGACCGCGTCGCCCTCGAACGCCAACACGTGGGTCGCGATGCGGTCGAGGAACCAGCGATCGTGGCTGATCACGACGACGCAACCCGGGAACGTCAACAGTCCGTCTTCGAGGGCGCGCAGCGTATCGACGTCCAGGTCGTTGGTGGGCTCGTCCAGTAGCAACACGTTGCCGCCCGTGCGCAGCACCTTGGCCAATTGGACCCGATTGCGCTCGCCACCGGAGATCTCACCCACCTTCTTCTGCTGGTCGGATCCCTTGAAACCGAAACTCGCCACGTAGGCGCGCGCGTGAATCTCGCGGGCGCCGACGACCATGTGCTCCTGACCGCCGCTGATCTCGTCGAAGACGCTGGCGAGGGGGTCGAGGTCATCGCGGGACTGGTCCACGTACGCGAAGGACACGGTGGAGCCCACCTCGAGGGAGCCCGCCGTCGGCTGCTCGCGCCCGACCATCATCTTGAACAAGGTCGTCTTACCCGCGCCGTTAGCGCCGATGACCCCGACGATGCCGCCCGGCGGCAACAGGAAATCCAGGTCTTCGATCAAGAGGCGGTCGTCGTAGGCCTTACTCAAATGGTGGGCGTTGACCACCACGTCGCCGAGCCGAGGTCCCGGGGGGATGGCGATCTCGAGCTTGTCCGCGCGTCGCTCCGCCGACTCGGACTCCGCAACGAGTTCGTTGAACGCCGTCAGTCGAGCCTTGCCCTTACTCTGTCGCGCGCGCGGGGACATGCGAATCCACTCGAGTTCGCGTTCGAGCGCCGCCTGACGCACCTTGTCGGCCTTCTCTTCGCCGGCCAGACGCGCCTGCTTCTGTTCCAGCCAGGAGGAATAGTTGCCCTCCCACGGGATGCCGTGTCCGCGGTCGAGTTCGAGAATCCACGACGCCGCGTTGTCGAGAAAGTAGCGGTCGTGGGTAATCGCCACGACGGTACCGCTGTACTCCTGCAGCGTCCGTTCGAGCCACGCCACCGATTCCGCGTCGAGGTGGTTAGTGGGCTCGTCGAGCAGGAGCAGGTCGGGGTGCGACAACAGCAGACGGCACAGGGCGACGCGGCGGCGTTCACCGCCGGACAACGTCGTCACGTCGGCGCCGGGGGCCGGTAGGCGCAGCGCGTCCATGGCGATGTCGAGCGTGCGCTCGAGGTCCCACGCCCCCAGGGCGTCGATGCGCGACTGCAACTGCGACTGTTCCGCGAGGAGCGCGTCAAAATCGGCGTCGGGGTCCGCGAAGGCGGCGCACACCTCATTGAAGCGCGTGAGCAGGTCGCGTTGCTCGGCCACCCCGTCCATCACGTTGCCCACGACGTCCTTGGCCGGGTCGAGTTGGGGTTCTTGGGGCAGGTAGCCGACGCGAAAGCCGGGTGTCAGGCGCGCCTCACCGCTAAACCCGTCGTCGAGCCCGGCCATGATCCGCAGGAGGGACGACTTACCCGAACCGTTCGAACCGATGACGCCGATCTTCGCGCCCGGGTAGAAGGACAGATTGATGCCCTTGAGGACTTCGCGGTCCGGCGGGTAGAAACGACGCAGATCGCGCATGGTGAAGATGAACTGAGCGGCCATGGCACCAGTCTGACATCGAGCGCGCACGCGCGCGACCCGGGTGTCACAGCGCACCCGTACACTGGCGGGCATGTCGTCGAAGAAAGCGCACCGCCACGCCCCGGACGGGCTCATCCTGGCGATCGCGTGCGTCGCCCAGTTCATGGTCGTGCTCGACGTCTCCGTGGTCAACGTCGCCCTCCCCCACATGGGACACGACCTGCACCTCAGTCAGGCGCAGGCGCAGTGGATCATCAACGCCTACGTCTTGACCTTCGCGGGCTTCCTGCTCTTGGGTGGGCGCGCCGCCGACCTCTTCGGTCGGCGCAAGGTCTACCTACTCGGCATCGGGGTCTTTACCCTCGCCAGCGTCGCGGCCGGTTTCGCGGCGACGGGACCCCAGATGATCGCCGCGCGCGCGATCCAGGGCCTCGGCGGGGCGATACTCTCACCCGCCACCCTCACCATCATCGTGACGACCTTTCACGGTCCGCGGTTGCCCAAGGCCATCGGCGCCTGGAGCGCCGTCGCGGGCGCGGGCGGCGCCGTCGGCGGTCTCGCGGGGGGTCTGCTCACCGGGTGGGCGAGTTGGCGCTGGGTCTTCTTCGTGAACGTACCCTTCGGCATCGCGGCGGCGGTAGCGGCCGGTCTGTACCTGCAGGAGAAGCGCAACCGCGACGCGACCGTCCAGCTCGACGTCACCGGGGCCGTCTTGGTGACGGGGGGGCTCACGGCCCTCATCTACGGCGTGGTCAACACCACCACGTCGAGCTGGACGTCGCCGTCCACGGTCGCCTGGCTCATCGTCGCGGCGGTCGTCTTGACGAGTTTTCTCTTCTGGGAGGCGCGCGTCGCCTCGCACCCCCTGGTGCCCTTTCGTATCTTTCGCTCGCGTCCCCTCAGCGTGGCCAACGTCGTGATGTTGCTCGCGGGCGGCGCGTTCTTCGCCATGTGGTACTTCCTGACCTACTACTTCCAGAACATCCTGGGCTACGGCGCGGTCCGCGCGGGCTTCGCGTTCCTACCCATGGCCCTCGCCATCATCGCGGGCGCGCAGCTGAGTTCTCGTCTACTCGTCAAGACGGGCGTGCGACCGCTGCTCCTCGTGGGGTCGGCGTTCGCCACCCTCGGGTTCTTGTGGTTGAGTCGTATCAACCCCGAGAGTTCGTACTGGCGTGACGTCCTCGCGCCAGCGTTCCTGTGTTCCTTCGCCATGGGTCTGCTCTTCGCCCCGTTGGCGACCGCGGCGACCGCCAAGGTGGACCGCGCCGACGCCGGACTCGCGTCCGGGATCTTGAATACGGCGCGGCAGGTCGGCGGATCCCTGTCCCTCGCCGTGCTGGGCACCATCGCCTTCGACCGAACACAGTCCTACCTGCACGCGGCGGCGGCCCCGGCGAGCGCGCGCATCGCGAAACTGGCCTACGTGGCGGGGTACGCGCGCGCCTTCGAAATTTCTGCGGCGATCACGTTGGTGGCCTTCGTCGTCTCGCTCGGCCTGCCGGCCAAGGTGGGACACCACTCGAGCCACGCCCCGGCGGCCAATCCGGCGGGCACCGCGGCCGGTGCCGGACACTAATTCTTAACAATTCGCGGACCCCGTGACCATGGAAGGGGCGAGTAGTGTCGGCAGTTGACAGCCAGCGAGTTCGCCGTCGGGTCGGAGACGGCGCTCGTGCTGTGGCCGCAGAGCCAACTACAACAAGGGAGATCCACATGAAGAAGATTCGTCGCCTCGGCACGGTGCTGGGGGCCAGTTCGCTGGTCCTGGGCACTCTGACGATCGGCGTTGCCGCGACGAGTGCGTCGGCGGCGAGCAAGTTCAAGGCCTGCATCGTCATCGACACCGGCGGTGTGAAGGACAAGTCCTTCAACCAGTCCGCCTGGCAGGGCGCGCTCGACGCGCAAAAGGCCGACGCGAACATCGCTCCCTCGTACCTGACGTCGACCTCGTCGACCGACTACGCCCCGAACATCACGACGTTCGAGAACCAGGGTTGCGGCATCATCGTGACGGTGGGCTTCAACATGGACTCGGCCACCGCCGCCGCCGCCAACGCGGACCTCACCCAGAAGTTCGCCATCGTGGACGACGCCCCGAGCACCAAGTCGAAGAACGTCCTGGCGTTGCAGTACCAGACGAACCAGGCGGCCTTCCTCGGCGGGTACCTCGACGCGGCGACCTCTAAGCACCACGTGGTGGCCACCTACGGCGGCATGAACTTCCCGTCGGTCGCCATGTACGAGAGCGGCTTCGTCGCCGGCGTGCGCTACTACGACCAGACCACGAAGTCCAAGGTCAAGGTCTTGGGCTTCACGCCGGGTAAGGGTGCCTGCACCCTGTCGAACTGCCCCGGCACCGGCACCTTCGTGGGGAACTTCACGTCCCAGACCGACGGCAAGACCATCGCCGCCGGCTTCTTCGCCCAGGGCGCGGACTTCGTGTTCCCGGTCGCGGGATCCGTGGGTCTCGGTTCGGTCGTCGCCGCCAAGCAGGCCGGTAAGGGCCACCAGATCACGTGGGTGGACTCCAACGGATGCTTGACCGACCCGACCGACTGCCAGTGGTACAACGCCACGGTCGCCAAGGGCGTGGAGCCCTCCGTGGCCGCCGCCATCCTCTCGGCCGCCAAGGGCACCTTCAAGGGTGGCACCTACTACGGCACCTTGAAGAACGCGGGCACGTTGCTCGAATACAACACCACCAGCGCCTCCGCCGCGTTGAAGGCCAAGTTGTCCTCGATCACGGCGGGCATCGAGAGCGGCAAGATCTCGGTCAACCCGAACGCGTACCCGGCCACTCCGAAGTAGCCCCGTCGCCGCTCGCGCGGTGTCGCACAAAAGCCCGGGTCCTCAGCGACCCGGGCTTTTGTGCTGGCTACGATGGAGACTCATGCGCGTCGAACTGAAGGGCATCACCAAGCGATTCGGTTCCTTCACCGCGAATGATTCGATCAATCTGGTGGTGGAACCCGGCCAGATCCACTGTCTCCTCGGCGAGAACGGCGCGGGCAAATCCACGCTGATGAACGTCCTCTTCGGACTGCTGCGCGCCGACGAGGGCGAGATAGTGATCAACGGCGAGTCGGTGAGGTTCGCCAACTCGGGCGAGGCGGTGCGTCACGGCATCGGCATGGTGCACCAGCACTTCATGCTCGTCCCGGTCTTCACCGCGGCGGAGAACGTGGTCCTCGGCTTCGAGCCGACCCGGACCCTGAACCGACTCGACCACAAGACCGCCAACGCCCAGATCATCGAACTGTCGCAGAAGTTCGGCCTCGAAGTGGACCCTAACGCGGTGGTCGAGAACCTCCCCGTCGGACTCCAGCAGCGCGTGGAGATCCTCAAGGCCCTGAGTCACGACGCCGAGTTGCTCATCCTGGACGAACCCACCGCCGTCCTCACCCCCCAAGAGATCGACGCGCTCATGGAGATCATGCGGTCCCTGGCGCGCGACGGCAAGTCGATCCTCTTCATCACGCACAAGCTGAAGGAAGTCCGGGCGGTGGCCGACGTCATCACCGTCATCCGCCAAGGTCGCGTCATCGAGTCGGTGCCGCCCAGCGAATCCGAGAACGAACTCGCCGCACTCATGGTGGGCCGTGAAGTGAACCTGACGGTGCGCAAGGAGTCCACGGCCCCCGGCGACGTGGTCCTCGAACTGCGCGACGTCGTCGTGCGCGACGACCGGGGACTCGCCGTGGTCAACGGGGTCTCGCTCAACGTGCACGCCGGCGAGATCGTCGCGCTGGCGGGCGTGCAGGGTAACGGCCAGACCGAGCTCGTCGAGGCGATCGCCGGCCTTCGTCGCGTCGAATCCGGGACGATCTCCCTGCACGGACGCGACATCACCAACCGCTCGCCGCGCGCGATCCTGGACGCGGGTCTCGGACACGTCCCCGAGGACCGTCAACGCGACGGCCTCGTCCTCTCCATGAGTGTGGCGGACAACCTCGTCCTCAACACCCCGCGTCGGGCCCCCTTCGCGCGCCGCGGTACGCGAAACCTGGGCGCCGTCGACACCAACGCCACGGCCCTGGTCGAACGATTCGACATCCGCACCACCGGCGTCGCGGCCGCGGCGAGCTCCCTCTCGGGGGGGAACCAGCAGAAGGTCATCGTCGCCCGCGAACTCTCGCGTCCCCTCTCGTGCTTCATGGCCTCGCAGCCGACCCGCGGACTCGACGTCGGTTCCATTGAGTACGTCCACCGCCAGATCGTCAATCAGCGTAACGAGGGCCTCGGCGTCTTCATCATCTCCTCCGAACTCGACGAGGTCGTGGCCCTGGGCGACCGCATCGCCGTCATGTACGCGGGGCGCATCACCGGTATCGTCGACCCCTCCACCAGTCGCGAGGACATCGGCCTCCTCATGGCGGGTTCGGGCGCGGGGACCCATGTCTGAGCTCAGCACCACCCCGACCCCCTCGCCGAGTCCGGCCCCACCCGCGACGACGCCCCCTCGCCACAACTGGTGGGCCCGCTACAACGCCACCAGTCCCGTCACCTTGACGGTCCTGGCGCTCATCCTGGGCGTCGTGATTGGCGCGGTGATCATCACGGTGACCTCGGCGCCGGTGCTCGATTCGTGGCGGCACAGTTTTCACCACGTGGGCTCGTTCGCCGGCACCCTCAAATTGACGTTCGACACCGTGGCCGCCGCCTACCGCGCCATGGTGACCGGCTCGATCCTCGACCCCACGTTGTTCGTTCACGCGATCACCACCGGTCACGGCTGGAGCCAGACCCTCACGCCCCTGTCGGAGACCCTGACCTACGCCACCCCCCTGGTCATCGCCAGCATCGGCGTGGGCATCGCCTTTCAAACCGGCATCTTCAACATCGGCGCCAACGGCCAGGCGATCCTGGGGGCCATCGTCGGCACCGCGGTCGCCTCCATGATCCACCTGCCGATGATCTGGCACCTCCCCCTCACCCTGGTGGCGGGCGTCGTGGGCGGCGCGGTGTGCGGCTTGGTGCCCGGGGCCCTCAAGGCCTACACCGGCGCGCACGAGGTGATCGTGACCCTGATGTTCAACTACGTGATCAACGCGATTCTGATCTACGCGTTGACCTCGACGGCGTTGCAGCTACCGGGTCAGTCCAATGACATTTCGCGCAACTTTGATTCGACCGCCACCCTCAACCCCCTCTTCGGGACCAAGTCGGGTTTGCGCGTCAGCTACGGGATCTTCGTCGCCGCCGCGGTGGTCGTCTTCGCCGTCTGGTTCCTCAAGCGCTCCTCGCTCGGCTTCGACTTCCGGGTCACCGGGGCCAACCCCCACGCCGCGCGCGCCTCGGGCATCAATCCCAAGACCATCGTGCTCGCCGTCTTCCTGGTCTCGGGTGGCTTGGCCGGACTCGCCGGCGTGGTCCAAGCGGCCAGCACCACGCACTACATCGACGGCGGCTTCCTCATCGGCTCGGCGGGGATCGGCTTCACGGCGATCACCATCGCCCTGCTTGGGCGTCTGCAGCCCGTGGGGATCGTCTGGGGGTCGCTCCTCTTCGCCGCCCTGGGCGTCGGCGGGCGCGCCATGCAGGCGGCCACCGGGATTCCCCTGGACCTCGCGACCATCATCCAGTCGGTGGTCGTCCTCTTCGTCGCCAGTCCCGTCCTCATCACCGAGATCTTCCGCCTGCGCTCGCGCGCCCAGTCATTTCAGCTGGCCAACAAGGGATGGGGATCGTGAGTACGCTCGACGTCGCGGCGCCCCGCGAGGTGGCCGTGGTGCGCGCGCCGGTCGGGCGGCGTCGGGTCATCGGCGGGCTCACCATCGTCCTGGGCCTCTTCGTGATGCTGGCCTTCGGGTTCGGTTCGCTCGCGGGGGCGCATTCGCAGTTCACCTTCACCCCGGTCAACACCTCGTCGGGCGCACCCTGGAACCTGGCCCCGCTCACCGTCCTCACCCGGTGGTGGAACCTGGGACTCGGGCTGCTCACCGTGGGCTTGGGCGTCGAGACGTGGATCCGGCGACCCGCGGGGGCCCTGGTGCGCTTCGGCCTCGGCGGCGTGTTGTTCTTCATCGCCCTCTTGCTGTGGGCCACGCGTCAACCCGGACCCTCGCCCGTGAGTTCGCTCAACTTCACTTCGGTCCTCATCGGCTCACTCTCGATTGCCATGGTCCTCATCTACGGCTCACTCTCGGGCGTCCTGTGCGAACGATCGGGCGTCGTGAACATCGCCATCGAGGGCCAATTCATCGGGGGCGCCCTCGCCGGGGCCATGGTGGACTCGGTGACCAACAGTTTCTGGTTGGCCGCCCTCGTGGGCATCGTGGTGGGGGGACTCATCGGCTGGCTCCTCGCGCTGTTCGCCGTGCGCTACGTCGCCGACCAGATCGTGGTGGGCGTCGTCCTGGTCACGCTCATGAGTTCGATCTCGAGCTACCTCAACATCCAGGTACTGGCGCCCTACCCCAACCTCAACGTGGGCAACCAGCCCTCGAACGTCGCCCTCCCGCTGCTCTCGAAGATTCCCATCATCGGCCCGGCCCTGTTCAACGAGACGGTGTTCTTCTACGCCGCCGGGGCCCTGGTGGCGCTCATCAGTTTCGGACTCTTTCGCACGCGCTGGGGACTACGCGTGCGCGCCGTCGGCGAACACCCCAAGGCCGCGGAATCGGTGGGCATCAACGTCGCGCGGGTGCGCTACACCACGGTCATCCTGGGCGGCGCGGTGGCCGGACTGGGCGGGGTCGCCTTCATCGCCATCCAGGGGCAGTTCCAACCCGGCATCACCTCGGGACTGGGCTACATCGCCCTCGCCGCCATGATCTTCGGCAAGTGGAAGCCGTCGGGCGCGGTGGTGGCCTCCCTCTTGTTCGGGGTCTCGGCGTACCTGGTGGACGCCCTCCAAAACGAGAACGTCCCCATCCCCACCGAGTTCATGACGATGTTCCCCTACGTGGTCACCATCGCCGTCGTGGCGGGCCTCATCGGTCGCGTCCGCCCGCCCGCGAGCGACGGCGTGCCCTACCACCGCGACTAGGTGACGTCGCCGCGGCTCCCCAAGCCCCGCACCACCCTCGCCGCGGCGCCCATCGCGCGCTCGAGTGCGGGGACGACGTCCGCGCCGCTCACGCGTTCACCGAGGTAGGTCCCCGTGGCGGCGTCACCCGCGCCGGTCGTGTCGACCACCCGCGCCACGGGCGCGCCGACCGCGAAGTCGCTCGCGCCCCGTCGCACCCGCGCCCCGCGCGCGGCGCGCGTCACCATCACCTCCGACCACGTACCCGCCAGGACCTCGAGGGCCTCCTCGACGGTGGACGCCGCCGCCAGGGCGAGGGCCTCCTCCTCGTTGGCGAACAGCATCGTGGCCCCCCGGGCCGCCTCGTAGAAGGGGCGCACCCCGAGCTGGCGCAGGGGCTCGACCGAGCACACGTCGACCGACGTCGTCGCCCCGCACTCGTGGGCGCGCGTCAGGAGTCGCGGGACCAGGTCGCGCGTCGCGGGGTCCAAGACGGTGTACCCCGACACGTGCACGTGCACCAGCGCGTCGTCCATCCAACGCGCGACGTGCCCCCAGCGCAGGGCGGAATTGGCGCCGCGTTCGCTCAACATGGCCCGTTCGCCGTGCTCGCCCACTAGGGCGACCACCACCCCCGTCGGTGCGCTCACCCGGGGCAGGTGCGCCACCACGCCGGAGCGTTTGAGGTCCGCGCGCACCAGGCGCGCGGCGTCGTCGTGGCCCGCCGCGCCGACGAAGGACACC